>DKJQ01000178.1:5355-5733 GCA_002454845.1 Ignavibacteria bacterium UBA6688 | reverse complement strand
TCCGCCCTACTTCTCCACCCCTTTCATCCTCACCTGCTGAATCAATGGATTCTTTTCAGGTGCTAGGGTGAAGAACACTTGCAGGTTCATCTTCTCCCCCTCCATCACGAATGTCCCGCGCAATTGGTTCTCCGGGACAATCTCCTTTACGCCGATGATTCTTCCCACCTTTTCGAACAGCTCCTTCGACCTTTGCTTGAGGTCCCGGATACGGTTGTCCAAAAAGAAGTTTTCCGCGAACAGGCCCGAACGCTCTGCATTCCCCCAGTCGGGAAGGATGCCTGCGAGTTCTGTTGTGCGTTGCTGCAGAATCTTCGAGGGGGAAAGTTGCCGCGGTTGAAGTCCGGCAAGCGTCGCAATCGTATCCAGGACCCACAC
>DKJQ01000178.1:0-5282 GCA_002454845.1 Ignavibacteria bacterium UBA6688 | reverse complement strand
TGCTCCGGAAGCATCGACCAGTGGCTCCCGAAACCCGGCAAACCACCGCCGTGCCCCACCGAAACTCTCCCTTCACAATCCTTCGACCAGGATAGTCCGTACCCATACGCAGAAACTGTCGCGCACTCCCTTCCGCCCGGATATCGGAAAGAGGGACTCAACCTGCTGAACTTTCCCGGTTGATGCATTTCGCGCAGCGAACTCCGTTTGAGGACTATGCTCTCACTGTCGCTTCGAGGGGGCCAGCCCGACAGGTGCAATGAAACATAGTTCGCGAAATCTTCAATCGATGTAATAAGTCCCCCCATCGCGCCAAATGATCCGTGGTGCAACATCGGAACATCGACCCAGGCATTATCGATCCAGGCATATCCCAGGGCGAGCTTCTCCTTCGGCGCTTTTTCATACTCCCAAACCGTGCTGTTCATCCCCAGCGGCTTGAAGATGCGTTCCCTGGTATAATCCTGAAAATCCATCCCCGACACGACCTGGACGATTTGTCCAAGAAGCGCGAACCCGAGATTACTGTATTCATACTCAATCCCGGGAACATTGGAGAACGAAACTCCTCCTGCGATCATCCCGAGCAGTTCACGGTCGCTATCGGCCAGTTGTCGATCTCCCCAAGGATTGTCCTCGGGAAACCCAGCTGAATGCGTCAAAAGGTGGCGGATCGTAATGGCGGGCGCATCGGTTGTAAGGTGCGTTAGCTTTCGCATGGCAGGCAAATATTTTGAGGCCGGATCGTCCAGCGAGAGTTTCCCTTCATCGCGGAGCTGAAGTATCGCCAAAGCAGTAAAACTCTTGCTCATGGAGGCGATGCGAAATAATGACTTGGTCCCTGCGGGAATCTTTTCAGCGAGGTTTGAAAAACCAAGACTCCCTGAATAAAGGAGCTTCCCATCGAGCATGACACCGTAGGCCAATCCCGGCAAGTGCTGCCGCTCTGCGAACTCCTTGAACATCCGTTCGATAACAGGTGCAGTGGCCTTGACTTTGTCCGCACGATCTGAGTCAACAAAACGAGCCGGTTCCTGAGCATACACAGAGAAGGAAATCACGAAACAGACGATGAACAAACGCATGCCAAGACTCCGTTGTGGTGGTTGGAGATCTGGGATTGTAAGCATCATGACCGCTGTGCAGCTTGTCGGGTCGCGCGGTTTGCCGTGTCAACTTCTGATGTGCGTCGCAAAATACGAAAATCATTTCTATAATCAACACAAACACTGAACCCCGCAGGGGCAGGCTTTTTTTTGCAGATGGAAATGCCACGCCCTACACGTGAATCAGCAATTCCCCGCACATGTGCCGAAGTTGCCTCACGAACCGGGATCATTCCGAACGACGAAGATCTGAGAATGGTCGCAACGAAGCCACGCGACACTATCGTCGCGTTCTCTCTATCGCCGTTCTGCTTCATTCCTATATCTGACACTCCCATCTCCGACATTCACAAAGGCGTTGCATCTGGTTCTGATAAAGCGATACCTTACTTCCGTCATTCGACCTCTTCCATTCGATCACCGAAAGAACCATCCCATGAACCCATCACGTTTTCATGCAGACATCAAGCTTCTCGCCATTCTGCTTTCGATTCTCCTCCTCCCTCTCGCAGCCCAGGAGAAAAAGCAGTTGACCCTCGACACGATGAGCGACCCGTCCATTGCACAGGCGTTCTCGACGCCTCGAACCTGGTGGCTCGATGACAACACCGCGCTTATCTACGACACGCGCAAGCCCGCGGACGAGCGCGTCCTCGAACGCCTCGATCCCGCCAGCGGCAAACGCACTCCCTATTACGATTATCGAAAGGCGACCGAATCGCTGAAGACCCTCTTTCCCGAAGGGGAAGCGCCGAGGCTCGGCCCCGTCCCCAATGCAATATCTTCGAACGGCAAGAAGGGTTATTATCTCCTGCAGGGGGACCTCTTCGTCATCGATCTTATGAATTCCTCCCTGACACGCATCACAAACACGCCGGAGCAGGAGAAATCCGTGAACTTCTCGCCGGACGGTGTAAAGATCGCCTATGTCCGCGCAAACGATCTGTACGCTTACGATCTCCAAACAAACAGGGAAATCCGGTTGACGAGCGATGGAAGCAAAACTGTCCTGAACGGCACTCTCTCCTGGGTCTACTGGGAAGAGATCTTCGGACGCCAGGACATCGGCTACTGGTGGTCGCACGATTCGCGCTCGATCGCCTTCCTGCGTTCCGATGAGTCGGAGGTAAGCGTGCAACACTATGTCGGCATCACTCCCTGGACCCCGGCGGTCACCACCCAGCGCTATCCCAAGGTGGGCGAAAAGAATCCCGAGGTGCGCGTCGGCATCGTCGATCTTTCAACAGCAGTAACAACCTGGGCCGGCATACCACAGGACGCGTACGAATACGTGATGCGGGTCGATTGGTTTCCGGAGAACGACCGCGTCTGCGTTCGGGTACTGAACCGGCCGCAAACCGAACTCGATTTCTATTTCGTCGACCGGAAGACCGGAACGGCGCAGTTCATCATGAAAGAC
Source organism: Ignavibacteria bacterium UBA6688 (assembly GCA_002454845.1). GTDB lineage: Bacteria > Bacteroidota > Ignavibacteria > UBA10030 > UBA10030 > UBA6688. The sequence continues at coordinate 2,756 of DKJQ01000178.1, read as the reverse complement.
ACCGACGAGGGATGGCATAATATGTCGGATGATCTCTATTTCACGAAAGACGGCAAGCATTTCATCATCGCGTCCGAAAGGAGCGGCTATGCGCACCTCTATCGATTCACATTGAACGGGAAGCTGGTGAATCAGATCACCGACGGGGACTGGGCTCTCAGTTCATCCGGACCGGTCTTCTGGGTTCGGAGGGCGATTGCCGGAGTTGACGAGAAGGATGGCTGGCTCTACTTCACGGGGCTTGAGAAATCGTCGCTAGAGAAGCATCTGTACCGGATCAAGTTCGATGGAAGCGGGATGAGACGCCTCACACAGGGGGACGGCACGCACGTGGTTTCCATGAGCCCGAACGCCCGGTATTTCTTCAGCCGATTTTCCAGCATCACGACTCCCTCTTCTCTCACATTGTATGAGTCGTCGGGATCCAGGAGGTTCACACTCGCCGAAGGCGATTTCGCCGGCTTCAAGAACTATGACATTTCCTATCATGAACTGATTTCCATACCTGCGCGCGACGGCTTCCTCCTTCCTGCCTCGATTCTGAAGCCGAACACCTTAGATCCCGGAAGGAAGTATCCTGTGATCGTGTTCGTGTATGGCGGACCCTCGGCTCCCACGGTACTCAATGCCTTCTCAAGCGGGATTATTTTCGAAAACGTCCTCGTGAGTAACGGCTACATCATCCTGAAGGTCGACAATCGGGCTGCAACGGGAATCAGCAAGAAATTGGAAAATCTTTTCCTCTCGCGAACTCCGGGTGAGGTGGAGCTGAATGATCTCGTGGATGCTGTGCAGTGGATGAAGAGACAATCCTTCGTCGATCCCGAACGCTTCGGCATCTACGGATGGAGCGGCGGGGGCACGAATACGCTTCTGGCCATGACCCGGTCCAGTGAGTTCAAAGCGGGCATCGCCGGCGCGGGTGTGACTGATACGAGGTTTTATGACACGAAATGGGGGGAAGCCATGATGAAGACGGAGAAGGAGAACAAAACGGGCTTCGAAGAAGCATCCCTGCTGCAATACGCAAAGGACCTGCATGGAAAGCTGATGCTCATCCACGGCACGCACGACGACAATGTGCACATCCAGAATACCTGGACATTTGTGAATGAGTTGATCAAGGCCGGGAAGTTGTTCGAGCTGATGATCTATCCGCTGCGGGGACACGGCGTCGGGGATCCGGCCGGACGACGTCACTTAAACAAGGTGATGCTCGATTTCTGGAACAGGAATTTGTAGTGTGGGAACGCCAACTCGAATCTGCACCCGCGGGAATGTGACCTCAGGGCGAGACGAAGTTTATTCCGTCTCGTCCTGTTCTTTGTTCACATACTCATCCCACTGGTGTGATCGACTTCACCACGACTGCATTGGCGGAACACGTCGCCACCAGTTTACCCCGGCCGTTTGTGGCTTCACCGGCCAGGTACAACGTCTGAGGGCCGCGTGAAACGACCGTCGCTTGCACGGTGAGCGTATCCCCCAACGTAATCGTCCGGACAAATTGCGTATGGAGATCGAGAGTCACGCAAGCTCCCCGGGCCGCCAGATAACTGAGGGGACCGAATGTATTGTCAAAGGCCGCTGCGATGAATCCTCCCTGCATCGTCCTCAGAGGATTGAGGAATGATTCCAGGACGGGAAACGCAACTTTGAGGAGGCGCCGGGATTCGTACTCGAGGAACATCGCCTGCATGGCCGTGAAGCATTTCGGCGGGAGAGTCGCTCCTGACCCGAATTGCTCCGAAAGCGTTCCCATCTCGTCTTCCAGCAATCGAAGTGAAGGATGTGGGTCCATCATCGCGAGTCCTGATTATAGAAATTGATTGTACGTTGCTCCTGCTGTGCCTTCTTGGAGGAGACTTTCCTGCTGATCAGTGTACATTCTCAGCGTGGATAGGGATATTCTCGAGGATCTCACTTGCACGATCAGGCAGCCACCATCCTCTCATTCCGGAATCCTCAGGGGCTCACCTCGTACCTCCATCCGCGCTGTTACAACACCAGATGTTTGCTTCTCTCGCTCCACCTTCATTTCTGGTTGCCCCCCTCCGACACTGATCTCGAAGATACCCGGCTCCAGCATTCGTCGTCCCGCCGGATCAATCAGCGACAGCTGCCGTGGCTCGAGGCTGAAGGTCACCCTGGCTCCCTCACCCGGCGAAAGCCGCACTCGCTTGAATCCCTGCAGCGACCTGACCGGCACCGGGACGGACGCCTCGATGTCGGTCACATAAAGTTGCACCACTTCCTCCCCGACCTTCAATCCACTATTCCGCACGTCGACCGTGACTTCGATACCGCCTCCCGCGTGAACCACTCGTGGGGCTTGAAGATTCGAATACTCAAATGTTGTGTAGCTGAGCCCATACCCGAAAGGAAAGAGGGGCTCGCCTGTGAAATACCGATACGTTCTCCCCGCCATCGTATAGTCGTTGAAGGGAGGAAGTTGATCCACCGACCGGTAGAAGGTGACAGGGAGCCTTCCCGCAGGATTGTAATCCCCGAACAAGACATCCGCAAGGGCCGTGCCGGCTGCCTGACCCGGATACCATGCTTCGACAATCGCGGGAATATGCCGCGCGGCCCACTCGATTCCCAGGGCACTGCCATTCAGGAGAATCAACGCCACCGGCTTCCCAAGCCCGGCGATCCGTTTCATGAGCTTCTCCTGCACTTCCGGCATCCGTATGTCTGTTCGATCGCCGCCGGCGAATCCCGGAATGCTGATTGGCATTTCCTCACCTTCAAGC
>DKJQ01000099.1 GCA_002454845.1 Ignavibacteria bacterium UBA6688 | reverse complement strand
TCATTTTCCGGTTGGTGGATAGGCGCCGACATGCCCCTTCTCCCCCGCAGACTGCCCAATCGCCTTGCGGATCACAGGGGGAAGCGTGACCCCGGATTTCGCGTCGGGAAATGAGGGGTTGGTCTGGAAATTTCCCAGTTCCTTCCCCTTGAAGAGCGGACTGTCGTAACCGGCCCGGAACACACTGTGGGCGGAAAATCCCGGGTGATCGGCACGAAGATCGGTCAGCGTATTATATTCCGCCTGACAATCGCCATCGGGAGCCGGGCCCCACAGGATCAGCGGATACGTGGGTTTCTCTTTGCCACGGATATACACATTGTAATCGAGCTGCTTGAGTTGCGGCTGTGTCAATTGCTGGCACAGGGAGGATTGCTGCCAGAGAAAGAGAAGCGACCGGTTGAAGCCTTCATCGCCCGTCAGGAGGTTGTTGACGAAGACATGCCCGTCGCGCTTGTCGACATCCGGACCGGTACTGGGGTGCCAGCCGAAGTGATCCCCGACAGCGCTTCGGGAATTTCGCCCGATGCACACCATACTGTTGATGAAGGTGTTATTGTACATCTGTACATCCGATGCGTTCAGGATCATCACACCGTGATCATTGTTGACGAATACATTGCCTGCACAGATGGCCCCCTTTGAGATCTCGAAAAAGAATCCGTTGTCGCTTGGCCAGAGTTGGTCGGTCGGGAACGTAGTTCCGACTTTGCCCACCCCTTCGATCCAGTTGTTGGTGAAGACCCCGTCCACATTGCCGACATCGTACCAGATGCCGTTGGAATTCGGGAGATCAATCACCAGGTTATCGTTGCACGTCACACGGTATGATTGATTGAAGATCTTCACCGCAGCCGGATAGTATCCGGTGATATTCTCGATGTTGTTGCGGGTGAAGATATTTCGTTCGAGCAGGACATCGTTCGAAGCGATGACGTAGATCCCTTCCGTACTGGTGTCGCTGATCCGGCAGTGACGAATCGTCATCTTGTCCCCGCGTAGGTACCCCGCCACCCGTGAGCAATACGAGATGGTGCAATGCTCGATCGTCGTCCCGACGACCTCCTTCCCATGCTGGGATTCGGCCGAAAGACCTTCCGGCTCCGTTCCTTCAACTTCGAGCGCCCGATAGGCATACTGGGTGAAGGTGATTCCCCGAAGGACATAACCCTTTCGATCCGATGTTTTACCATGCACCTCCTTGGTCGTCCTCAGGAGGGCGACATCATACGCGGTGATTTCGACCAGGCGGTTTGTTGGATCGATACCGATGTAGACCGTCCCGGTTTCGTAATCGATGTGATAGGAGTTTTCATCCACCTCTCCTTCCCAGCCGGCGGACTGCAGGAATCTTCCATCCACAAACAGCATGTCGTTATTGAACCGGTGGAGCGGAGTTTTCTTCCCCTCCCTGTGTCTCCTCCACCAATCGGCCGGTTTGGTGGGGAAGAACTGCGTCCATCGTGTCGTCCAGAGCCCATTCCCCAAATCCTGCCATTCGGTCGCGACGCGCGTTCCTTTCAGCACGGGCTGCTCGTCCGCGTGGGGCTGGATGGTGACTCCCTGATTCAGAACCAGGTTGCCGGTCCGGTAGGTGCCTCCGCGCAACACGATGACATCACCTGTTTGCACCCGGCTGAACGCGGTTTCGATCGTTGTCGGCTGCGACAGGCTTTCGCCCGATCGGTCCGACTGTCCGTTTACCGCCACGTAGTAGATCTTCCCGGCCGTTGCTGGAATCTTGTATATTTGCCGGATCGGTCCGTATGGTCCACCCGAGGGCTGTGCCGAAATCTCGATGGAGGCGGAACAGAACACCGCCACGGCAAGACTCCAAAGGATGATTTTCATAGCATGCTCCATAGTAAGTGAAGGGGACGATGCACCACGTCGTGCGTCCAGGGAGACCAGAAGCCATCTCAAAAACAGGCAACACAGTCATTGCGAACCCCGATTTATCGGGGTGAAGCAATCTAATCCGCGCAGATGAGATTGCTTCGTCGTCCTTCGCTCAGGTGCCAAATTGACAGATGCTGACGCATCTGTTGTAGTAAGCCTCTGGCTTCGCAATGACTTATGAGGGAGTTTTTGAGACCACTCCTACTGAAGTTTGATTTCGTGAATTCCTACAGCAAAACCCGGCTGTGATTGGATATCCACCCGAAGGGAGGAGGTTTTCACCGTTTCAAATGTCACTCTATTGTACTGGTCTTTTGCGACTCCCCAGGCATCGGTGGTGTAGACCGGCACCCAGGATTCCCCGACCTTGTACATCACTTTCCACGAACGGGGAACCCTGCATTCCCCCTTTCCCGTATCGTCAAACCAGTACACCTCGATGCCCGACACCTCGGAAGGATTTGGAAAATCGAGTTGCACCGATTCGGTCGTTCCTTTGTTGGGCCAGCAGTGATAGAAGGGAATCGATTCATCCGCCGAACTTTTCGGTTCAATCTGGTCGTTGACGGCCCGGATATTTTTTCCGAACGAAGCAGATGCCGTGCTCAGTGAAACCAGCGTCGGAGCATGGAGCGGTAACACTGCGTGAATCTCCCGTGCGAGCCAGACACTCATTTCTGCCGCACCCCGGTGAGCCCACGCATAGTAGGGAACCGCACGGAACTTCTGCTCCTCCTTTTCCGAACTCCCTCCAGGCGTCAACGCATGCCGGGTCGCGCTCCCTTGAATTGTGACAAGGCCCTGAAGGAGGTTTGGGTCCATGGAGGCAGATAACGCCGCGTCATCTTGAAGCAACAGACTTCGTACCGCTCCCTCCTCTGTATCATGACCTTCGACACAAAACACAAGCGGTCCCCGTTGCAGGGCAATCCGTCCCCGGTCCGCTTCGACGTTCGGATGCGCTTCCACGCGCCGGATCGTCATGGGGAAGGAGACGCTTACTTCATCGCCGGCCTTCCAGCGACCGGGTAGAGCCATGAAGCCGTCCTTCACCTTCAGTTCGACCTGTTTTCCATTCAACCGTACAACCGGTCGCTCTTCACTTTTTCTTTCCTTCATGAAACGGTACAGGTCTCCGGGAACGGGTGAACCGACCGACCATCCGGGAATTCTGATGAACAGAGTAAATTCGGTTTCCGGAATTTCCGGATGAAGGACAACCCTGACATCTCCAGCCCAGGGATAGTCGGTTTCCTGCCGGACCCTCACAGTCGTCTTCCCGACAGGAATCCGGGCCTCGCTGGCGGCAAAGAGATTGACATACAGATCGCTCCCGTTTGTCGAATAGAATTTTGATGGAAGCGACGCGATGAAGCGCGCAATGTTGGGAGGACAGCAGGCGCAGGTAAACCATGGGGTGCGGACCTGCGTACCGTACGATTGCAAGGGGTTGGGATAAAAAAAGGATTTTCCGTCCAACCCGACGCCGGAGAGAAACGCGTTATACAACGTCCTTTCCAGGACATCGAGATACGTTCCATCGGCGTGGAGGCGAAACATGCTGAAGTTCCACATCATCATCGCGATCGAAGAACAGGTCTCATTGTAGGCGCTGGCATTCGGCAGATCATATTCGCCTCCCAGGGCCTCGCCGTGACCCGTTGACCCGATTCCCCCTGTGACATACATTTTCCGGCCGGTGACATTCTCCCACAGTCTCCCCACAGCCTTCGCATACTGTTCATCCCCGTACCATGCCGCAACGTCCGCCATTGCCGTGTATTGATATGCTGCACGGACGGCATGACCGACGGCCTCCGTTTGTTCGAGAACGGGTTTGTGGTCCTGGGCATATTCACCCCAGGAATCCCTCCCTGTCAGTTCTTTTCCCCTTCCCCGAAGTTCGAGAAAGTATCGCGCCTGATTCAGGTATCCCGCATCTCCCGTCACTTCGTACAGCTTGATCAAACCAAGTTCGATTTCCTGATGTCCGGGGGGGATTTGAAGGCCAGCGGGACCAAATGTCCGAAGGACGAGACCGGCGCTTTTCAACGCCACATCCAGCAGCGCCCGTTTTCCGGTCGCTTTGTCATACGCGACCGCCGCCTCATAGAGGTGGCCGAGCGTGTAGAGTTCGTGACTCCATTGCAGGTTCGACCAGCGCTCAGGCCCAATACCGTTCTTGATACGGGCTGAAGGGAACTTCCGTGGCGAATACAGGTACCCATCCTCTTCCTGCGCCAGGGCGATAATCCGAATAAGGCTGTCAACCCTGTCCTCCAGCTCCGTATCCGGATGGGACATCAACGAGTAGCCCACCGCTTCGATCGATTTGAAGACATCCGAATCGTCAAACTGATAGACTGTGCAGTACTCCCCCTCTTTCAAACCTGCAGCAACCATGAGGTTGTCAACTCTGCCGGTCTCATAACATTTCTGAAGGATGTGGGAAAGTGTAACGGATCGGTTGGTCTCGATTCGCTTCTGCCAGAAACCGCCGGTCACCTGGACCTGTTTCAGTTCGACCGGGTCGAGAAGATAGCCGCGCGGTTCCTGCGGAAATATTGAAGGAGAAACGAGGACGCTGATCAAGAAGAGCCTGAAAGAGATTCTCATAGGAGCCTCGCACCGGAAGGAGAAGTTCTCATGTAGAGTTTGTTACGGTAATTCGATTTCCCCCAAAAACCCACCGTCCCGCGATTCCATCATTTCAACAACATAAGTTTCTTCGTTTCCACAACATTGCCGGCGCTCATACGGCACAGATAGACGCCGGTGGTAAGTCCGGTCGCGTCGAAGGTCGCTTCAAAGTGACCGGACTGGCGTATGCCTTCAAACAGTGTTGCTACCTCCACACCAAGAAGATTATAGACCTTGAGCGACACGTTTCCTGTCCGCGGAACGGAATATGCAACCCGGGTCGTCGGGTTAAACGGATTGGGATAATTTTGAGAGAGGGTAAACTCCGTCGGCACGTCGGGATGATCGGACACATCCGAAACAATGCCCGCCATGTATGATTTCAGCCATTGCATAGCGGGCCGTTCGGCTCCCGAAGTCGTGACCAAATAAGCATTCTGTTGCCACACTTGCCCCTGGAGGTACCCCCAGAAGGTAATACCCTTGATCCCTGGATGGCGCCAGAGAACAGGGAAAATGCGCTGCATTTCGGCAAGCTGTGTGGCATCGTTGAGTTGGCCCGCCGGGGCAATGTCTAATTCTGTAATGTAAATCGGCAGCCCCGTTGCCGCGAGCGCATTCAGATTGTTCTTGATGGTCGTCGTGTCTGCACTCTCCAGCTCAAAGCGATGTCCCTGCACACCGATGCCGTCGATCAGGTTCCGGGACCTAAGAAGATTAATGATGGTGAGATAGTTTTGCGTGGCCTGTGTATTATTGATGATGCCGTAGTCGTTGAGATGCAGCTTGACTCCTTTTGACCAGTGCTGCCGGGCAAGCTCAAACGAACGAATCACCCAATCCCACCCCGTTGCGCCCGTCCCTCCCAGAGCATGGATGACCGACTGCGGAGGCGGGTTGTGTCCGGGCAGCGGCTCATTCACGACATCGACGAACGACGTGCTGATATATCGCTCGCCGGAGAGCCGGATCCATTCCTCAATCTCTTGCGCAATGCTGAGAGAATCGAGTGACGCCAGCCAGCCGGGGGCTTGTTGTCCCCAGATCAGCGTATGGAATTTAAACGGGTAGTATTTTTCGACTGCATAGGTGTAGATTTCATCGAGGCGGACCCAATTGTAGCTGTTCCTCGTTCCCTCCACCGAACCCCATTTGGAAGCGTTTTCCGGCGTGATCTGGTTCCAATACTGATCGAAGTTTAAGGGGGGAGTGCCGAATGTTCCCCACACATTCCCGAGGAACTTCCCTTTCCCCACCGCCATTTGCGAAAACGCATCGCCCGCGGGCAGAGTGAGGACGACAACCAAGATCAGCAACAGCATACCCCGACTTCGCACTTTTTTTCTTTTCGCCATAGTTCTCCTCTCCGATCATTTCCTGTTGCAGTGAATAATATCAGAAGCCATTTCAAGAATCGCTGTGTGCTTACTGTAAGTCACAAGGTGCACAAAGAAACACAAAATTCTTTATTCTTTTTCTTTGTGCATTTTGTGTTCTTTTGTGGCCAATTCGTTTTTGAGACAGTTTCTACCTATTGCTCCCTTCCAGTTCCAGGACAACGACGGATGCGGGGGGCAACGTAACCTGAATCACTCGATCCGAAATCCGGGCGCCTGAGAAATTTTGGGGAGTCACTGCATTCGGCTGTTCGAAGGTGTTGTGAGCAACGACGCTGGACGAAACGAGAATGCGTCCGCTCACTGTTCGGGGGATAAACCGTTCGAACGAGCACGCCACCGTCTGAGTTTCCTTAAAGTGTGTATTGACGAAGCTGATGTGAACTTTGCCGGATTCGTCCATCGAGGCGGAACAGTTGACGGCCGGAATGGACCTGTCTCCCAGTGTGTACCCCCTCGACTCCAGTTTCGTGGGAAGCAGCCTTGCCTTCTGATGAACCTTAAAAAGGTCAAAAACGTGATAGGTTGGAGTGAGGATCATGTTCGGACCGTCCGTCAGGATAAGCGCCTGGAGCACGTTCACCAATTGTGCAATGTTCGCCATCCGCACACGGTCGGCATGGTTGTTGAAGATGTTCAGATTGAGCGCCGCGGTGACGGCATCGCGCATCGTATTTTGCTGATAGAGAAACGCGGGGTTTGTTCCCTGCTCCACATCAAACCAGTTTCCCCATTCGTCCACGATCATTCCAATTCTCTTGTCGGGATCATATTTGTCCATGATCGCGGCGTGCTTCCTCACGATTTCTTCGATCTCCAGATTCTTGGAAACCGATGCGAACCAATCGGCCTCGGTAAACTCCGTTGCCGATCCTTTCTTGTTCCAATCCGGTACCGCGTAATAATGCAACGAATATCCGCTCAGGAACCCTTGAAGCCAGCCATCGCTGGTGCTCCACTTCTTCATGATTGATTCTGTCCACTCGTAATCCCATGGAAGTCCTCCCGACGCGACTTTATAGAGCCGCGCTTCACCATAATTCTTGAGAGCGTATGAATACCGTGCCATTTCGTTCGTATAATGTTCCGCCGACATCAAACCACCGCATCCCCATGTTTCATTCCCCACGGCCCAATATTTTACATTCCATGGTTTCTCCCTGCCATTCTTCTTTCTCAGTGCGGCCATGGGAGTTTCATCATTGGAAGTAAGATACTGAATCCAGTCGGACATTTCTTTCACCGTTCCACTTCCGACGTTTCCGCAAAAATACGGCTCAGCGTCGATCTGCTCACAGAAATCCATGAATTCATGCGTCCCGAAACCGTTGTCCTCCACAACTCCGCCCCAATGTGTGTTGACCATCTTCGCCCGTTGTTCCCGCGGTCCGATTCCGTCCATCCAATGATATTCATCGGCGAAACACCCGCCCGGCCAGCGAACTACCGGGGCCTGGATACGTTTCAGAGCGGCAACCACGTCGTTTCGTATTCCACGCGTATTCGGGATGGATGAATTCTCGCCCACCCAAATCCCCCCATATATACAGCGGCCAAGATGTTCAGCAAAATGCCCGTAGATATTTTTGTTGATGATCGTCGAATCCGGCGCGCTCACAACCAGCGTACTTTCATTACGCTGTCCAAATGCCTGAATCGCCATGGACAGGATCCAGACACCAAGGGAAATGGTCTTCATGATGTTCACATGTGTTTCCGGAGTGGGAGGAACATTGAGATTAACGATACTGGTACAACGTCACACGCTGTATCTGGAAGTTGCCGTACGGCAATCGCACATGCCGCCCCTGGTGGCTCTGATCGCCGTTCAGCCGGCGTCCCGGCTTCCAAACGCCCTGTTCATATACCCCCTCATCGATACTGAGAATGCCGGCGATAGGGCGTTGTGAGTTCAGCGATCGGAACGTCACGATCAGTCCCGAACCGGCGATGATGTATTCATCGGCGCCCAGTTGAATAATGATGCCTCCCCCGCGCGCGGTCGTATCGGCTACTGGTGCAGACCACCGGTCGAGCGGTTCGAACAACGCCGTCATCTCGTACTCACCGAACTTCACCTTCGTTTCGGGTCGGCTGCGTTCGGCCGAGATCCCGGCCGTCATTCC
>DKJQ01000229.1 GCA_002454845.1 Ignavibacteria bacterium UBA6688 | reverse complement strand
GGCGAGCCGTTCATTCCTGGATTGAAATTCATCGATGAATCGATCCGGAGCTATTGTGGGTATCCCCGGATTAGAGATCTCAATTCTATCAGCATAGATTTCGATGATTACGGAGGTCCCCGTTTCGTTGAAATCCTGATGTATGAGAGCGTTTGCAACTAATTCTCTAATCGCTATGTCTGGGTACATCGGGACTGTTTCTCTCAGTGCCTTGCCAATGATTTCATTCGTTGGTAGGTACTTACTGACAAAATCGATCAGTCGTTCAAAGCCCGCCGCATAACCTAGGTTGCCCGTTATATCAGCAATCCTTTTTGAAGGCTTATCTCTTCCTTCATAAACTATCACTCTTACGGCCTTCCTCTTCGCCGCGTCAAAAACATCTAATGCTTTGGCAAATAGAATTACAGCAAGATTAGTAATTGAATACTTCTTGCGCACCTTCACTATTAGTTTCTCGCGCTCCATTATTTGAAGATCATCACTCTGAGGTCGTTGCCTATTTGTCAACCGAAAATATGTATCTAGATCAAGAAGTCTGAGAACATCTCCTTCGCTTGCGTCTACAATGGCAAACTCGGAAAGCCAGTCAGGTTTACCTTCCTCAAATATCGCCCTCAATTGATCTTGACTCATTATCTGCAACTCTTCACCAATACGCATCCAATGCTGCCCATTGTACTCGTAAGCGAGTCCTCTCGGACGAGATGGGATGTGGAAGATAACAAGTCTCCCATCACGATGTTCCTTTTCTTCCACATCTACACGGAATTTCAATCTTTCGAATATCTTGCTCTGAATATCCTGAGTATTCTCAAAGGCATGTGTTCCGACAATTTCCCTCGGAGGGGAATTAGTAACTCCCAGGACAAGTTTCCCCCCACCTTCATTGGCAATAGCAACACAATACTGCATCACTTTTTCGGTGCTATATTGGTTTTTGGCCTCTTTAAATTCTATCTGCCCTTCTACAGGGATAGCGAGCCACTCGTTGAGTTCCTCGATAGTTGTATTCATCATTGACCTGAAGGATGCTATCAAATTTGGCTTTTTCTTGATCCAAATATACTCAACCTCGCCTGTCCGGTCAAGCAAGTCCCGATTGGCACAATGACTGATAAGAACGGGACAATTGCAAAACAGCAAACTAATCGGTACACTCACGAACAATTTCCCGTTCACCAATCGACCGGCCCTTATGAAGATCGTTCTTGTATTCTTCGGTATCATTGCTACCTGCGGATCGGCATTCAGTCAGGAAAGAATCCCTGTCACGATCCAGACAGAACTGGGCATGATCGAAGTCCATCTGGACAGCGCGCGGGCGCCACGTTCCGTGACAAACTTCCTGCGGTACGTGGATGGTGACTTTTACAATGGAGGCCTCTTCCACCGGACAGTCACGCTGACCAACCAACCCACGGATTCAGTCAGGATCGAAGTCATCCAGGTCGGCATCAACCCGGAACGGGAGAAGGCGGCCTATCCCGCCATTGAGATCGAGCGGACGAGCGAAACGGGGATCCTTCACACGGATGGCACCGTTTCGATGGCGCGGCTCGGCCCCAACACCGGGACGTGGCACTTTTTCATCTGTGTCAACGGACAGCCGGAGCTCGATTTCGGCGGGAAGAGGAACCCGGACGGGCAAGGCTTCGCCGCGTTCGGCCGTGTGGTGCACGGCATGGATGTCGTGCGGAAGATCCAGAGCTCCCCCGCGGAGGGACAACGGCTCACCCCGCCAATCCGGATAATCTCTCTGCGAAGAAAGTAGCGGCCGGCTGCATGTCAAACAGCATCACGCTCATCAACCATGCAACCGTTCTTCTTCGGCTGGGTTCCATCAACGTTCTTACCGACCCCGTGTATTCGCGTACCGTGTCCTTCATTCTTCCACGACTTCAGAAGCCCGGCGTCCCGTTCGATGCGCTTCCCTCCATTGATGCGGTCCTCATCTCCCATAATCACTACGATCACCTGAACCTCAGGACCCTCCGTCGGATCCGGAAGTCGTTTTCCCCTGTTGGAATTTTTCCCCGCGGCGTGGCGCGCTACGGCCGCCGTGTCGGGTTCAGGAACGTCGTTGAGCTGGATTGGGGGGAAAGTTTTTCGGAGAACGGTTTGACCATCACATGCGTCCCGGCCAGACATTTCAGCGGGAGAACGGCCTGGGACCGAAACCGGTCATTGTTTTGCGGGTACGTCATACAGGCGAACGATCTCACGGTCTATTTCGCGGGCGACTCCGGTTACGCACCGTTCTTTCAGGAATTGGGGAGGCTCTTTTCCATCGACGTCGCACTTTTGCCGATTGGGGCTTATCGACCGAGGCAGTGGTTCAAAACAATCCATATGACTCCGGGCGAGGCGGTGCAGGCATTCCTCGATCTGCGGGCAAAGCACTTCGTGCCGATCCATTGGGGAACCTTCAAGATCAGCGATGAGCCGATGTCCGAGCCCCCCATCCTGCTCCGCCAGGAAGCTGACGCGAAAGGAATTGTGGACCGCGTGCATATCCTCCGAAACGGCGAAACCTTTTCCTGCTGAGTTCGTTTTATTCTTATAGGTTTGATTGTACAGCATCCCACGGCGTAACGAAAGGGTTCCAGCCCGTGACCACCTACAACGCGACGACCGAAGGAATCACCATCAGCGTCCGGCCGATCTACCTGGACGGCCAGTCGGATGCCCTTGCGCGGAAGTTTGTGTTTGCTTACTTCATCCGGATCGAAAACCACTCACGTGAAAACGTGCAACTCCTCCGGCGTCATTGGTTCATCCGGCATGCCAACGGCCGCACCGAGGAGGTCGAGGGGGAAGGGATCGTCGGCAAGCAGCCGATCATCGTCCCCGGCCACCATCACGAATACAACAGCTTCTGCATCCTTGAGACCATGGAAGGAAGTATGGAGGGAACATACCTGATGCAGCGGGAAAAAGGGGACCTGTTCCGCGTCACCATACCGAAGTTCAGCCTCCGCGCCCTTTCGAACTAAAACCTGAATGGCGGTTGAACAACTGCCACAAAGGCTGGAGGCATACTAACTGAAGGATGCGACAGCATCCTACTAATTGGATCTGCGTCAAATCGACAGGTATAAAATAAGGGTAGATCCAAATTGTGGCACGCTTTCGAGTTTGAATCAGGCCCGGTTCCAAGTAGTCGCACGCTTATGCTTGCGTTAGTAGTAGGCTTCCAGCGGCCTCCGGCTGAGCCTTCTCCCGAAGGGATCGAGACTGTGTGAAAAGTGTCATTCCGACGACCGAATGGAGGAGGAAGCTCGTTTGTTGAAATGAAATGCGAGATTCCTCGCTACGCTCGGAATGACATTTTGGGTTTTTACACAAACTCGACCCCTTTGGGAGTGGCAAAAAATGGACTTTCAACAACCTCCTTAAATAGGTAATTGGACTCCTGGGTCTCCTTTTTTCTCATCCGGATGTTCCCGCTCAATCACCTTCCTCTATGAAGCTCCATTTTCTTTCGTACGGCCGGGGTAACCCGGTCATCATTTTGCATGGTCTGCTGGGATCCTCGGACAATTGGGGAACACTCGCGAAACAACTGGGAGACCAGTTTCAGGTGTTTGCCCTCGACGCGCGGAATCACGGCCGATCTCCTCACGATGATGCATTCGATTATCCGGTCATGGCAGAAGACGTCCGGGAGTTCATCGAGGAAAACCATCTTCCGCCCGTTGCCATCATCGGCCACTCGATGGGGGGCAAGACCGCCATGGTTCTTGCTCTTCAGCACCCCGAACTGGTCCGGGAACTCGTCGTTGTCGACATTGCTCCCAGGGAGTACCCCCATGTGCATGATGAAATTTTTGAGGCGTTAACTTCCCTCGACCTTTCCCGTTATTCCTCGCGCAATGAAATCGAGCAGGCCCTTGCAATCAAAATCCCCAGCCTGACAACGAGACAATTCCTGATGAAGAACCTCGCCCGGGAGGACAACGGGGGGTTACGCTGGAAAATGAACCTGCCCGCTCTCCACGGAAACTATGACAGGATTGCCGAAGAAATCTCCTCGAGTCGGCCATTTGGGAATCCGGCCCTGTTTGTCATCAGCGAGCAATCGGGGTACGTTCAGGATGAAGATATCCCACAGATCCGTGAGCTCTTTCCGCATTCGGTGTTTGTCGGTTTGAACGTGGGGCATTGGATTCATGCGGAAGCGCCGGCTGAATTTGCCCGTATCGTCAGCGGGTTCCTCAGAAGTTAGGGTCACCTCCCGGGAATAGCATGCAAAGAAGGCCCGCGAATCCACACGAATCATTACGAAAGATCGACTCAAGGAACAACCTGTAAACCTGTGCGTGTCAGGCTCAACCTTGAGATCCACATATCCACGTCGATTTTTCGGTGGAGGTGGAATCGGTCGAATTGTGTCTTTGTTCCGTGAAAGATGGAACGACGAACAAAGAAAAGAATCCACGTATGGTGGAATTGCACCGACGCACCTCCTCCCCGTTGCACCGTTGCTGTTTTCCCTCTTTCATGTTCCATCATTTTCCCGTTTATTGAGCGCCATCATCAAACACTACCATTCCCATACTTCTTGTCCGGAGGGTTCTATGAAACGCTGTTCCCCCTGCTTTCTTGCACTGCTTCTCTTCTTTTCATCCCAGCAACTGTCAGCCCAATCAACGCCCTTCCTCAGTGACGAGGAGATTCGGATGCTTTCAAACGAAATCTCGGGCGACCGTGCGTTCGAGCATATCCGCGTCCTCACCCGCTGGCACCGGAACTCCGGTATGGAAGGGTATTTCAAGGCGGCAGACTACGTTGTCGAAACGGCGAAGGAGGCGGGACTGGAGGATGTGAGGTTTATCGAACAACCTCTTCCGGGAGCAAACTATACCGCGCGTGTGGGTGAACTTTGGATAGTGGAACCCGTTCTCATCAAGCTCGCCGACATCGGTGACCATGCCGTGTATCTTGCCGACAACAGTCATTCAGCGGACGTTACCGCAGAGCTCGTTTGGATTGCCGACGCATCGCAGGCAGCCGTCGAGAAGGTTGATGTCAAAGGAAAGATTGTCCTGACCAGCGGCTCGACGTTTGCCGCCGTCCAACGCGCCGTGTGGGGTAAGGGGGCGCTGGGGGTCGTGAGTTATCAGCTTTCCGAGGGGCGAAGCATGCTCGATTTCCCCGACCAGATCGCGTGGGGATTCGTTCCCATGCCGCCGGAAGGAAAGGCCGGGACGTTTGCCTTCATGCTCACGCCCCGGAAAGGCGAAACGCTCCGCCGGATGCTTGAAACCGGGACAGAACAGGATCTCTTCGCGACCGGCAAGAGGGTCAAAGGAGGCCGTGTGGTCGTGAAAGCGAAAGTCGAGACAGAAATCGGGAAGGCACCCGGACGGACCGGATTTGTCGAAGGATGGATTCGTGGTTCGAAATACCACGACCAGCAGATCATCGTCACGGCCCACCTCCAGGAAGAGCAGGGTTCCGCCAACGACGACGGGAGTGGCTGCGGGAATTTGCTCGAGCTTGCCCGCGCTCTGAACAAGCTCATCAAGGAGGGGAAACTCAAACGCCCGTTGCGCGATATCCGCTTCTGGTGGACGGATGAGATTTATTCCGAATACCGCTATTTCCAGGACCACCCGGACGATGTCAGGAATTATCTTGCCAACATTCACCAGGACATGACCGGGGCTAATCAGGCGACGGGGAGCCGCGTGCAACACCTGATCTTTTCTCCCCACTCACGCACCTCGTACCTTGATGCCCTCTTTGAAAGTATCGGCACCTTCGTGATCCAGACGAACAACGGGTATCTCTCCGCCAGCCGTCAAGGGGGATTCCCGCGGCCGTATACGCGCCCGATGTACGCAACGCGCGGCACTCGCCAGGGATACACGGCACAGTTCGTCCCGTACTTCGGTTCATCGGACCACATGTGCTTTGTCGAAGGAGCCATCGGCGTTCCGGCAGTCGGGATGATCAACTGGGATGACGATTACATTCATTCCTCAGACGATGACCTGTGGCAGATCGATGCGACACAACTCAAGCGGAACAATTTCATCATCGGCGGGATGGCCACTTTCCTCGCGTTCGCCGAAGCGGACCGCATTCCTACGATTGTCGGCGAAACGTATGCACAAGGGCTGAAACGTCTCGCCAATGATATGAAGGTGGCGATGCAGATGATCCAGGAGGGAAAGGGGAAAGGGGACGTTGTGTGGAAGGAAGCGACAACGATGGTCGAGCAGGGGATCGTGCGGGAACTCCGCGCGGTACGTTCTGCACAGGCTTTTGGACGCGACGATAAGGCCGCGGGACAGACCATCGACGAGTTTTCCGATCGGGTGAAGCGAAAAGAAAGCGAGTTGATGGCGGATTTACGCTCGTACTACAAACGAGTTCATGGAAGCGATCCGAAATCGGTGAAGCTTACTGCCGAGGAACAAGAGGCCTCGAAAAAGGTCCCTGTGAATGTTGCCTCCCTGACCGATTACTTTGGCAAACGGAACGTCGGGGCGCCACCGACAAGCCTTCACGGCCTGATGCGCGCCGAGGTCTTCAACTATGTCGACGGGAAACGAAGTTACTACGACATTTACAAGGGTGTCTTCGCCCAGGCGAACGCGGCCGGCTCATGGTATTACGGGACCGTCTCGCTCGGCGATGTGGTGAAGACGCTTGACGCCGCTGTGAAGGCAGGAGGGCTGACAATAAAGTAGCATGACCGAAACAAAGGACGGTTCATTCACCCCCCGGGTGGCAATTGCGCTCGCCATAACCATTCTGTTCTGGGCCTCCGCGTTTGTCGCGATCCGGGCAAGTCTGGCCGCGTACTCGCCGGAGGAGATGGCGACGTTCCGCTTTCTCATCGCCTCCCTTACCCTGGTCGGCATTGCGTTCTGGAAGGGAATTCGCAAACCGGAACTCCGGGACATTCCGGGCTTCCTGGCGATGGGATTCCTTTCCGTCCCGATGTACCACGTGCTCCTGAACTACGGAGAATTAACCGTGACCGCGGGATCGGCGAGCTTCATCATCAACACCACCCCGATCTTTACTGCCCTCCTCGCCACGCTCTTTCTGAAAGAACATCTTGGCGTACGCGGGTGGATCGGCATCGGCGTGAGTATCATCGGCGCACTTTTGCTGATGCTGGGAGAAGGGGGCGCCCTGCAACTTGAAACGGGCGCGGTCCTGATACTGATTGCCGCGGTCGGCAACAGTGTCTATTTTGTCCTGCTGAGACCCTTCCTCCGGCGTTACACTCCGCTGGAATGCGCAACGTATGCCATCTGGAGCGGCATTCTCTTTCTCCTTCCCTGGTCACCACGACTGCCGGATGCGATCATGGCCGCACCGCTGGAGACCACGGCTGCGGTCGTCTATCTTGGAATTTTCCCGGGAGCGATTGCCTACATCACGTGGGGAATGACCCTCTCCGCTTTCCCCGCATCGCGAGCGGCAACGTTCCTCTACACCATCCCGGTTTTCGTCATCCTGATAGGTTGGATCTGGTTGGGAGAACTCCCGGCCCTCCTCTCCATCGCCGGCGGCATCGTAGCCCTCACCGGCGTCGTCATCGTCAACACCCGGAGAAAATAAATGCATTCGGAAGAGTACCCTCAAGGAAAGCCTGAAGAATCGCTGGACCCCGAGGATTGGGACGGCATGAAGAAACTCGGCCACCGCATGGTCGATGAAATGGTGGAATATCTTCGGACAGTCCGCGAACGTCCCGTTTGGGTCGAACCCCCGCCGGAGGTGGAACGGCAGTTCCGGGCTCCTCTTCCTTCATCCCCTCAATCGCCGGAAAGGGTGTACGATGATTTTCGCACCCTGATCCTCCCCTACCCCACCGGGAATATTCACCCCCGTTTTTGGGGATGGGTCAAGGGAACGGGAACACCTCTCGGCATGCTGGCCGAGATGCTTGCAGCGGGCGTCAACCCGAATGCATGGGGAGCCAACCATATCGCAACGCATGTCGAAACGCAGGTCCTTGCCTGGTGCAAGGAGATGCTCGGTTATCCCCCGGAAGCAAGCGGACTCCTGGTGAGCGGTTGCTCCATGGCAAACCTTGTATGTCTCGCGGTTGCCCGCAATGAAAAAGCCGGTTACGATGTGGCCCAAGAGGGAATCCGTCCGGAGGCTGCGCGGTTGACGTTTTACGGTTCTGTGGAAATGCATAATTCGATTCAGAAGGCAATTGAGCTCATGGGATTGGGACGAAGTGCGTTGCGGACGATCGCGGTCGATGCGGACTACCGGATCGACCTTGACGCGTTGCGGACCCGCATCGCTCGGGACCGGGCGGAAGGCTTCCGTCCCGCTTGCGCCATCGGTAATGCCGGGACAGTCAATACCGGTGCCATCGACGATCTCGCGTCCCTTGCGGAAATTTGCAGGAAGGAAGATCTCTGGTTTCATGTGGACGGGGCGTTCGGAGCCTTTGCGGCGCTTGTCCCATCGATCAAACCCATGCTTGCCGGCATGGAGCAGGCCGACTCGCTGGCAACCGACATGCACAAATGGATGTATATGCCATACGAAGTGGGGGTGGCCTTTGTGCGGAATGCCGAAGCTCACCACTCTACATTTTCCGTTCCTGGAGCTTACCTGACGCGTGCGGAGCGGGGCTTCTCACACAGTCCCATGCCGTTCAACGAGTATGGCATTCAACTCTCACGCGGCTTCCGTGCATTGAAGGTGTGGATGTCCCTGAAAGAACACGGGGTGGAGAAATACGGCAGGCTGATCGGGCAAAACATCGACCAGGCGGCGTACCTCGTTTCGCTCGTCACTGCCTCCCCCGAACTCGAACTGCTCGCCCCGGCCCCGTTGAACATAGTCTGTTTCCGCTTTGTGAAACCGGGGTTTCCGGACGATGTGCTCAACAGGATTAACGCCACAATCCTCCTGCATCTTCAGGAGAGCGGTTTTGCGGTCCCCTCATCGACGATATTGAACGGGCGTTACGCCTTGCGCGTAGCCAATGTCAATCACCGGAGCCGGCGTGAGGACTTCGCCCTTCTTATTGAAGAGGTGGTAAAGGCGGGAAATGTCTTCATCGCGGAGAAAGAACAACCTTTGAAGGAACACAGGAATCACAA
>DKJQ01000070.1 GCA_002454845.1 Ignavibacteria bacterium UBA6688 | reverse complement strand
AGATCCGCGGGAATGACACATGGGAATTTTTGAGATGACTTCTTATTCTTTTCGTGTCGTTGGTGTGTTTCATGGGAAAAATACATTGAGCAGTTACGAAAATTTGATGAATACCTTGTTCATGTATCGACCAAAGGGAGGTCGCTTCGTACCGCGGCCTGAACGACCATGAGTGCTCTCCGATGTGTGATATTCGACATGGACGGAACGCTCACGCAGACGAACCGGCTCATTTTTGACTCGTTTAATTATATCGGTCAAAAGTATGCAGGGAGGGTCTATTCGGAGCAGGAGATCACCGCCATGTTCGGTCCGCCGGAGGAAGGGGCGCTGCTGCGCATCGTCGAAGAGGGAAAGATCGACATGGTGATGAGGGACTATTTGGATTATTATCGGGGCAACCATGGTCTCGCACAAGTGTACCCCGGAATCAAGGAGCTGTTGGAGTTGCTGAAGCAACGAAGGATCTTCGTCGCGCTCTTCACGGGGAAGGGGAAGCACACAACGGCGATCACCCTTGAGGAATTCGGATTGCAGTCATACTTCGATTTTATTGTCACCGGGAACGATGTGGCCGAACACAAACCCTCCCCGGAAGGCATCGGGAAAATCCTGGCCCATTTTCAATTGAAACCGGAGGAAGTCGTCATGGTCGGTGACTCTGTGGCGGACGTCAAGGCGGCTCATGGGGCGGGGGTGAGAATCGCCGCCGTTCTCTGGGATTCCTTTACGGAAAAGCTCGTGAAGGAAATGCACACGGACTTCCTCTTCCACAGCGTACCGGAGTTCAGCTCATGGCTGAGGGGGCAGTGTGACTGAGGAGCAGGGAATTCGCCAATGGGAGGAGCAGTCTCCCTTCCTGCGCTTCGTGCTGCGCTACGGCATCGCGCTCATTATGATCGTGTTTTACGGAACAACGGCGCTCCATTTTGATTACACCCCCGACGATACGTATATTTACCTTCAGTATGCCAGGAACCTTGCTGCGGGGGACGGGTTTTCCTTCAACGACGATACGCCGGGTTATGGCGTGACGGGGCCGCTTTGGACGGTTCTGATCGCGGCGGGAACAGGAGCAGGACTCGATCCGTATGTGGTCGCCAAGACCCTGGATCTCCTGTTTGCAAGCCTCGCAATTCTGGTGATCTATATCCTGGCGTTCGTCATCCTCCAGGACAAGCTGTTTGCGTTGATGGTCGCATGGATGCTCTCGTTCGATGCGTGGTTTCTGCGATGGACGACATCGGGATTGGAGCCGTCGCTTGCGGTCTTGTTGAGCATCCTCGCGGTTTGGTACGCCTATCGGAAGGAGTACGGCATCGCGTCGTTTGTCACCGGCGTGTTGGCGCTCGTCCGACCGGAAGGGGCCCTGATGATGTTGGCGGTAACGGGAGATATTCTTCTCAACGGGGAACGGGGAAGCGAACGGACCCTGCGGCTCGTCCGCTCGATGCTGGTGTTCGGCCTCGTGGTCGGCGTGTGGCTGGTCATCGCCTTTGTTCACTTTGGATCGATCGTTCCCCTTTTGTTTCAGAAAGCCTTCGCCGCCGGGTTCGATCCTGCGACCTATCTCGGTGTGTGGTTGTCGACGGTGAATATCCTGGGTGCCACCCAGGGAGTCGTGATCGTGAGCCTGCTCGCGGGCCTTTTCTGGATTGTGCGGAACCGTGGATGGTGGATGTTGCGCGAGGATGGCTTTCCCTTGATTTGGACGGTCGCTCTACCGGCGGTCTATCTCCTGTTCCATGTCCCGGTGGCGTCGCGCGACCTGTTGCCGGTGATCCCATTCCTTATCTTCTATGCGGTGTGGTCGATCAAAAAGCTTGAGCGCCTCTCCATGTTGTCACCGCAGAAAGCCATGGGGGTTGTGCTGCTCCTGGCCGGTGTTTCGCTGGCGCAGAATCAATATGTCTACCAATCCCGCGTTGTGCCTTATATGCGCAACTTCACGATGGGCATGGAGGAATGTATAAGACCGATCGCCAATTGGCTCCGGACAAACACTGCGGAGGATGCGACGGTTCTGGCTCCCGATGCGGGACTGATTGGTTACGTCTCCGGGAGGAAAATGTACGAAACCTCCGGACTGCTTACCCCCGTGGTCAAGTCGGCTTTTGAGGGGATGAGTTATGACGAAGGAATGATCTCCGGACGTTACCTCCGGGTGGTACAACCCGACTACATCATTGACCGCTCCCCCACACCGGACCGGCTGGTTTCCGATTCTCTTCAGCCGCTCATGACGCGGACGTTTTCCGGTTTGGGAATATCCAAGACGGAGCTCGTCTATTATACACTCTACAAACGGGGAAGGTGATGAGGACAGTTGTGCTGACGATACTGGTTGGGTGGACCACCCTGGCGGCGCAGGAGATTCTTTCTGATCGGATCGTAGGGATGCGCGTGAGCGGCACGACGAAAGCAGAGATTCCGGTTGCCGGAATGGGTGGGGATCCGATCACCGTGGAGTTTGATCTTAAAGGCGAGGTGCCTGAAAACGTTCGACTCAGGGTCATCCACTGCGACCGGGACTGGAAACCGACCGGGACATCGTTTATCAATAATGAAACGGCGAATCGGGCACGTATTCCCGTCCTGTATGAATTTGCGCCGGCAGGGGTACGCGGGTATCGGTTTCAGTATCGATTCAAACTCCCCGGCATTGCCGGAATCGACCGGTTTGCACAGTCCGGCAACTACCTGTTTGAACTTCTGGACGAAGAGTGGAGCCAGGTCCTTGCACGTGGCAGGTTCTATGTGGTGGAGAACCTGGTGCGCCCCGTCATGAAGATTGCGAACCGGCAACTCCCCTCCGGGGTGCACCCATGGAACAAAGTGAACAGGGTGGAGGTCGGCGTGGTGATCCCCGATGCCGACGCGGACGGCGAACGCCGGTTGCTCGTTCCCTACCTCGCGAGGGTGGATATCATCAAGAACCGCCAACTGTATCATCCCTGGCGCATCGATGCCGGCGTGTTCAGTTCTACGACGTTTGTCGAAGGGATCGGGACATCCAGGTTGAAGTTCGTGATCGAGAACGTCCAGCCGGGAAGTGAATACCGGCGTATCGATCTTCGGAACGTGACAGACTACCCCGAGGGAGTTCATCTTCGTCCGCGGTCCGGGGCGGATGTCAGCAGGTACTTGCAGTCGGCGCCGCGGGACAACAATGGTGTTTCGCTCCTGACGACCGGATCGCGCTTTGCAGAGTATGTTCCGTTCCAGTTTGAGTTGATCCTCGACCCGCCCCCCGGGGACTCTGTCATGGTTGTAGGGGATTTCAACGGTTGGAGGCCGTCTGCCGGTTACCGGCTTCAATACGATGAGGAGACGAACCGCTTCAGGACGCTTGTGTTGCTCAAGCGCGGATTGCATGATTACCAGTATACCCTCGGGAACCATGATTGGGTGAGTCTCGAAGGAAATGACTGGCGCACGGTCAACGTGTACAGCGCTTTTGTTTACTACCATGAGCCACGGTACGGGGGCTTCGATCGTATTGTAGGTTTCGTGCAGGGAACAGGTCCGGGCGGATCCGGGCTCACGTCGCCCTGACAAAGGCATCGCGGGGAAACATTGTTTTTCCCTGATTTCACCCTTAATGAAATTTGTATTTCCTGAACCATCGAATCGGGTACTTGTATGAAGCTCAGGATTGGCGTGGTCGGTTGCGGGCATCTCGGAAGCCTTCACACAAGCATGCTGGCGCAGATCGCTGCCGCGGATCTCGTCGGCGTGTATGACGTGGAGGGGGGGCGAGCGCAGCGAATTGCGGCAGAGCACGGAACACAGGCGTTCGAATCCCTTGAGAGCCTCTTGGCGGGTGTTCAGGCTGTCAGCATTGCGACAACAACGAAGAGTCACTTTGACGTTGCGCGCATGGCGCTCGAACGCGGTGTGCATGTCTTCATCGAGAAACCGATTACGGAAAAGATCAGTCACGCGGAGGAGCTCGTAAAGATGGCCGAAGCGGCCAACCTCAGGATTCAGGTCGGACATATCGAGCGCTTCAATCCTGCCATCCTGGCTATCGAGCATCTCCGACTTGCCCCCCTTTTCATCGAGTCGCACAGGCTGGCGCAGTTCAACCCGCGCGGGTCGGATGTCGCTGTCGTGCTCGACCTGATGATCCACGACATCGATCTCATTCTGAGTCTCGTCAAGTCTCCGGTTACGCGGATCGATGCGAACGGCGTGGCCGTGGTTTCCGACAGCCTCGATATCGCGAACGCCCGGCTGCAATTCGAGAACGGATGCGTGGCGAACGTCACGGCGAGCCGCATTTCGCAGAGCAAGATGCGCAAGATGCGGATGTTCCAGACGGATGCCTACATCTCCATCGACTTTTCGCAGGGGCTCGCTGAGGTGTTCCGCCTGGTCGATGAGAACGACACCAGCGTCGCACCGACCATGATGCTGGGGAAAATCGATCAGGGGCATCGGAAGCGGGTGATCGTGTACGAACAGCCGGAGGTCCATGAGGTGAACGCGCTCAAGCATGAGCTGGAGTTATTCGTTCAGTCGGTGCAAACGGGCACAACGCCTCCCGTCTCCGGAAGAGACGGGTTGCAGGCACTCCAGGTGGCGGAGGAGATCCTGGGGATTATCAAGGGTCAGAAAGTACGGGTCGTCTGATGGCTGTGCAACAGATCGATATCAAAGAGCCGCTTCTGAAACGGATCGGATCCCTGGCCGATGAAGGAGGAATCCGCACGTTCGTCGTGGGAGGATACGTTCGGGATCTGCTGCTCGGGAAGACCGTCACGGATATCGACATTGTCGCCGTCGGAAACGGGATGGAGTTTGGCAAAAGCGTCGCCCGCATGATGGGTCGATCGAACCTTGTTCTCTTCGAGAACTTCGGTACTGCCATGTTACAGCTCGAGGATGAAGCAGGAATGCCGGGACTCAAACTGGAGTTTGTCGGTGCCCGGAAGGAGAGCTACAACAAGTCCTCGCGCAAGCCTCTGGTGGAGGTCGGGACGCTGGAGGATGATCTGGCGCGCAGGGACTTCACCGTCAATGCCATCGCCGTCTCGCTGAATGCGGCAGATTTCGGAACAGTGATCGATCCGTTCCACGGTCAGGGAGCATTGGAGGAACGCGTCCTCCGTACGCCACTGGATCCCGGGGTCACCTTCGACGACGATCCCCTTCGGATCATGCGTGCCTTCCGGTTCGCGTCACAACTGGATTTTGTGATCGCCCCATCCGTATTCCAGGCTGCGCAGAGCATGGGGGAGCGGTTGAAGATTGTTTCCCAGGAACGGATCAGTGACGAGTTTCTCAAGATCCTCTCCAGTCCCAAACCCTCCGTCGGCCTGAAACTGATGTTCGATGCGGGCGTGATAAAGGTTGTCTTTCCGGAGGTCGCGTTGCTCGCCGGTGTCGACCAGCGTCGCGACTATCATCACAAGGATGTTTTCCTTCATACGTTGAAAGTGCTGGACAATATCAGCGAAGGAACGACAAACGTCTGGCTCCGGATGGCTGCGCTCCTGCATGATATCGCCAAGCCAAAGACGAAAGCATTCAAAGAGGGGATCGGTTGGACGTTCCATGGCCACGAGGAACTGGGTGCGCGGATGGTGAAACCGATCTTTCGGCGCATGAAACTTCCGCTCGAGCATGTGGGTTATGTAGAGAAACTCGTCCGGCTTCACCTTCGTCCGATGGCGCTCGTCGATGGAGAAGTAACGGACTCCGCGGTGCGGAGACTCCTGTTTGATGCCGGAGAGGATATTGACGATCTGATGACTTTGTGCCGGTCGGACATCACCTCAAAGAACCCAAGGCTTGTGGAACAGGTTCGAACCAATTATGACCTTGTTGTCCAGAAGATGCAGGAGGTCGAGGAAAAGGACCACTGGCGCACGTGGCAACCCCCGGTCAAGGGGGAGGAAATTATGGCTGTGTGCGGTTTGCAGCCGTCTAAAATGGTGGGGATTCTCAAATCGGCGATAACTGAGGCTATTCTCGATGGCGTCATTCCGAATGAGCACGATGCTGCGCTGGAGTATCTCTTGAGCGTTAAGGAGGACGTGATGGGAGGGGCACCATAAACCCGCGTAACCTTTCCTCGATTTTATTGGTCTAAACCGCTGTCCATTGCTCTATACGCTTTTACCCGCTTTCTTAAAGTTTCACTGAAACTTTATGGGTTCTCCAACGTCTATTACTATGAATTTTCCCTTGAAATCCAACTACCTTCATCCCTTCATCTTCCGGAGATTTTCATCATGACGAAGCTTTTCACCACCATCGCTCTGACATTGTTCCTCGCAATGGGAGCGTTTGCTCAATCGAATTCCCAGCCGAAGCTTCTCACGCTGAGCAGGGCGGTTGAGATCGCGCTGGAACTGAATCCAACGGTTCGGCAGGCGCAAAACAACCTCGAGCGCGAGCAAGCAGTCGTTCTTTCCTCTTATGGCAACTTTCTACCCAGCGTCGGCTTGAGTTCGGACTGGAGAGGGAACACCGGGGAGAGTTTTTTGCCTGATGGGCAAAAACTTCCCTCGACCAGTGTTCGGAGCTTTTCCTCTTCCATCGGCGCTTCCATGACGGTGTTCGATGGGTTTTCCAACACATCGACGTTGAACCAGGCCTCCTCGAACGCCATTTCGAGCGAGTATGGCTTATCCCGGACGCGCCAGAGCGTTGTCTATCAGACGCGCAGGCTCTTCTATGAGGTCTTGCGCACCCGGCGCCTCCTGGAAGTATCAGAATCGAGCCTGAAGTACAATGAACAGCAACTGGAGCGTGTTCAGGAGACTGCGCGCCTCGGTTCGGCGTCCCTGGTCAATGTGTATCAGCAGCAATCGCAGGTCGGCCAGGACGAAGTACGTCTTGTGCAAGCACAAAACGACTATGATAATGCGCGCGCGAATCTGGTCGCGTACATCGGCCTTGATGTGACGGAAACATACACGATCGAAGATTCAACCATTCCCCAAGAGTTGACCGCTGCCAATGCGATGATGGACAAGAGTGCGATGCAGGATTTCCGGCGGCTGGTGGAAACAGCGTTGGGATCCCGTCTCGACTACCAGGCGTCCAAGGAGAACTACTATGCAGCCGAGTCCGGCGTGACGATCGCGCGGAGCGGATACTACCCGCGGATCACGGCAAACACCAGCTATGGCTTGAGCGGCAACAATCGGGCAATCAGTGAATTCGACGATTTCAAGAACACGCGCAATTTCAATTGGGGCTTGTCGTTCTCGTTGCCGCTTTTTTCCGGATTCCGGACCAACCAGGCGGAGCAATCGGCGCTGGTTGCGAAGAAGAATTCGGAAGTGACCCTTCAGGATACCGAGCGGAAAATCCAGGTTGAACTCCGCAGCGCCCTGCTCCAACTCGAGTTTGCCGAAAAGAACTACGATGCCGCGATGAAGAGCTTGCAGTATCAGGAGCAGAACCTGAAAGTGAATCAGGAAAAGTATAATGTCGGCTCCGGGACGATCCTGGACCTGCTGTTCGCCCAGAACAACTATAATAGTGCCCAGACATCGAAGATCAACGCCGTGTACCAATATCTCTCGGCAAGAAGCAACCTGGAACTCGCACTCGGTTCCATTCAACAATAATTTTCTCACATTTTCCCCGGGGTATTCTCGAATGGCTACGAACGGTAAGAAGTCGAAAAAGAAAATAATCATCTTCTCGGTCATCGGTGTGGTGCTCGTCGCTCTCGTCCTCCTGGTGATCCTGGGAAGCAACCGGGAGACCGTGCTCGCGGTTCAGACCGAGCCGATCCAGAAGAAGACGATCACACAGATCGTTTCTGCGACCGGGAAAATTCAGCCGGTCACGCAGGTGAAGATCAATGCGGAGGTCAGCGGCGAGATCACCGATCTCCTCGTGCGGGAAGGGCAACGCGTCCGCAGGGGACAGTTGCTCGTTCGCATAAAGCCTGACGCTTATCAGGCGGGCTTTGAGCGTGCCCAGGCAGCCCTTGCTATTAACCAGGCCAACCTGAGCAAGGCTGAAGCAGAATACAAGCGCATGACGGAGTTGTTTGCGAAGAAACTCGTGTCGGACGCCGAAATGGATATCTCCAGGGCGACGTTCCAAAGCGCCAAAGCCTCTTATGACCAGTCCTCCGCGTCAGTGAAAGAGGCGCGTGAGACATTGGCGAAAACCACCGTCTATTCCCCGATGGATGGAGCTGTCAGCCAGTTGATCTCCGAACTCGGGGAACGGGTGAGCGGAAGCACCTTCACCCAGGGGACCGAGATGATGACCGTGGCCGATCTTTCCCGCATGGAGGCCCGTGTGGATGTCGGCGAAAACGATATCATCATGGTGACGGTTGGGGATACGGCCCGCATTGAGGTCGATGCCTATACGGATCGGAAGCTGGTGGGTACCGTGTACCAGATCGCGAACACGGCGAAGTCGCGCGGATTGGGGACGCAGGATGAAGTGGTGAATTTTGAAGTTCGGATTCTCATCCATACCCCCGACGACGTGCGCCTACGACCCGGGATGTCGATGACCGCCGATGTCGAGACGGAAACGCATCACGACGTCCTGGCCGTTCCTATCCAGTCGGTCACCGTCCGCATGCCGAAAGTCACGGAAAAACCCGAGGGGCCACAGGAGGGAGAGGCAAAGTTTGAGGGCGGAGCCCGGAAGAAGGAAGAGGATAAGCTGGACGAAGTTGTCTTTGTCGTCACAGACGGGGCTGCGAAAACCGTTGTCGTGAAACGGGGTCTGAGCAACGACGCCTATGTTGAAGTGACCGGCGAAGGATTGGACGGGGCGGAGGTTGTTTCCGGACCCTTCAAGGCGATCAACCGGGATCTTGAGAACGGCTCCAAGGTCAAGGTGGACAATAAGAATGTGCGCAAGACGGGAAGCAGTGTTGCGGAGAATGCGAAGTAAATGAGGAACACACTTGCAGTCGGCATGGCGCTGCTGATACTTGGTGCCTCCACGGAAATCAAGGGTCAGACGCTGGAGGAGGGACTTGCTTTTGCTCGGGCGGGAAAGCAGCATGCGGCAAAGGAAGTGTTCGAATCGATCCTCAAGAAAGATAATACGAATGCCGAGGCGCACTATCGCCTCGGCATGATCTTTCTGGGTCAGCAATTTCGCGATGTGGATAAAGCCGTAGAGTGTATGGAAGAGGCGGTTGAACTCAAGCCCGAAGAGGCAAACTACCAGTACGGATTGGGCGCCGCGTACGGCACGGAAGCACAGTCGGCCGGTTTCTTCCGGCAGGCGATCCTTGCGCCCCGTGTCAAAAAGGCTTTTGCCCGGGCTGCGGAGCTCAATCCCCGGCACCTCGAAGCCCATATCGGTCTCGGACGGTACTACCAGCAGGCTCCCGGGATCATGGGGGGAGATATGGACAAAGCCTGGCAGGAAGCTGAAATAGTCATCGGGTTGGACGAGGTGCAGGGGAGATCGTTCAAAGCTTCCCTGTTTGAGAAAGAAAAGAAGATGGCCGAAGCGGAGAACGAATACAAGATCCTGCTCGGGAACAGGCCAACCGACTGGAAAGCCTGGAGAGCGGCGGGGTTCTTCCATCTTCGCCATCAGCGCACGGATGATGCCGTCGGGTCTTTTACGAAGTACACCGAGTTGCGGCCGGATACGGCTGATTCCTTCGCACGCCTTGCCCAGGCGTATGTCCAGAAGAAGGACGCGGATCGGGCGATCGACCTCCTCCGGAAGTCGTTAACCATGGACGGCGACTACTGGCCGGCCGTTTCGATCCTGGGGAGCGCCTATGAGCTCAAGGGGCAGAAGAAGGAAGCGCTTGAGACGTATCAGCGCCTCCTCTCGGCCAATTTGTCCGATGATCAGCGGAAAAACGTGGAAAAGAAAATCAAAGAGTTAAGTAACTAACAAAGGAAGCCTTATGTCACCAATGATCCGGTTGTCAAACATCAAGAAGATGTACCAAATGGGGGACGAGGAAGTGCATGCTCTGAGCGGCGTCGACATTGAAATCCAGAAGAACGAGTACGTCGCCATCATGGGACCCTCGGGTTCCGGCAAGTCGACCCTGATGAACGTCATCGGCTGCCTGGATACGCCGACCTCGGGTCTCTACGAGCTCAACGGCACGAACGTGAGTGAAATGAATGACAACCAGTTGGCGAAGATCAGGAACAAGGAGATCGGTTTTGTGTTCCAGACCTTCAACCTCCTCGCCCGTTCGAATGTTCTTCACAACGTCGAGCTGCCCCTGATTTACGGCGGTGTCGGTTCGGCCGATCGCAAGCGGCAGGCAAACGGGGCCATCGAACGTGTCGGGTTGGGTGACCGCGCCCACCACAAGCCGAACGAGCTTTCGGGCGGCCAGCGCCAACGTGTTGCCATCGCCCGGGCCCTAGTGACCAATCCCTCCATCCTGCTGGCAGATGAGCCGACCGGAAACCTCGACAGTAAGACAGGCGAGGAGATCATGGGCTTGTTCGATATTCTTCACAGTGAGGGGAACACGATCATTCTGGTGACCCACGAAGAAGACATCGCCGCCCATGCTCACAGGATCGTCCGTATCCGCGATGGTAAAGTCGAGCATGATGAGAAAGTGAAAAACAGGAAAATCGCCAGGGCTCACACAACGACAACGGCATAACCATGCGCTCTTTCTTTAATGAAGTAAAGGAGGGATTGCTTATTTCCTTCCAGGCCATCCGGGCGAACAAAATGCGCTCGGCGTTGACCACGCTCGGGATTGTCATCGGGATTGTCTCGGTGACGCTCATGGGAACTGCGATCGAAGGACTCGATCGCGCGTTCACCAAGAGCATCGCTGCGATAGGGGCGGACGTGCTGTACGTGCAGAAGTGGCCGTGGGGGGGAGGACAGGAGTGGTGGCTGATCCGGAACCGGAAGGACATTCGCATCAAGCATGCGAAGGACCTCGAGAAGCAGGCTACGCTGGCGAAAGCGGTGGCCCCTGCAACGGGTACGCGGCGCAAGGTCAAGTACGAGCGAAAGGTGGTCGAGGATGTTGTTGTCGTCGGTACGACGGAGGGGTTCACGGAGACCTCCGGCGCCAATATAGCGTTCGGCCGTTTCTTTACCTCGATGGAGTCCGACGGCGGCCGTCCCGTGACGGTTATTGGATCCGAGGTCGCAACGAACCTGTTCCCCAATGAAAATCCCATTGGAAAGTCGATCAAGGTTGGGAACTACGGGTACCGGGTGGTTGGCGTGTTCGACAGGCAGGGGAGCATTCTGGGGATGGAAAGCCTGGACAACCGCGTCTATGTGCCCATCAGCCGCTTCTTCAAGGAGTTTGCCCATGCGCGGCAGGGAATCCAGGTCATGGTCAAAGCAGCCAGTCTGGAGGATGTGGAGAACGCCAAGGAAGAGGTCCGGGGGATCATGCGAAAAAGCCGCGGTTTGAAGCCGAAGGAGGCGGACGATTTCGCGATCAATCAGCAGGAGATCCTGGTCCAAACATTCAACAGCATCGGTGTGGTTATTGCCGGTGTGGGGTTATTCATCACCGGGTTGGCCCTTTTTGTCGGAGGGATCGGGATAATGAACATTATGTTCGTCTCCGTGACGGAGCGAACCAGGGAAATCGGCATCCGCAAGGCGATCGGCGCTCCCCGCAGGACCATCCTGTTGCAGTTTCTCGTTGAATCGGCTGCATTGTGTCTTCTGGGCGGTGTCATTGGACTCGCCATAGCATTCCCGCTCAGCTTGATCATCGATCAGGTCTTACCGACGGCCATGCCGTTGAGCGTTGTGGGGATTGCCCTGCTCGTTTCGGTTTTTGTCGGAGTGGTTTCGGGATTTCTCCCTGCCTTCAGGGCTTCCCGGCTCGATCCGGTGGACGCGTTGCGGTATGAGTAAACAAAAATCAAATCCCAAATCCCAAATCTCAAATTCCAAAGTTTTAACATTTGGGATTTGTTTTTTGGAGTTTGGAATTTTCTAACACCGCTTTCAGACGGTTCAGGTCTATGGAATTCAAGGAAATCATAACCATCTCGCTCAACGCCATCAAGGCGAACAAACTTCGTTCGG
Source organism: Ignavibacteria bacterium UBA6688 (assembly GCA_002454845.1). Classification (GTDB taxonomy): domain Bacteria; phylum Bacteroidota; class Ignavibacteria; order UBA10030; family UBA10030; genus UBA6688. The sequence continues at coordinate 3,428 of DKJQ01000070.1, read as the reverse complement.
TCCTCACCCTGCTGGGTATCGGTGTGGGAGTGTTTTCGATCATCGGGGTCATGACCGCCGTACGCGTGTTGCAGAACAGCATTGAGAGCGGTTTGAGCAACCTCGGAACCCATACGTTCCAGATCCAGAAAATGCCTATGATGGCGGGCCGGGATGCCTGGATGCAGGCGCGGAAGCGTAAGGACATTACCTACGCCCAGGCCCAGACCGTCGCGGAACGCCTCACGACGGCAGAGCATGTCGGCATCGAAGGGTGGAACGGCGGAAATACCATCAGCCTCCTGTCGGGGGAGAAGACCAACCCCAACGTCGGTGTCGCGGGTGAGACACCGGAAGGGATCCCGACGAACAACTGGACGATTAAGGAAGGGCGATCCATCACCAACAACGATCTGATTCACTCCTATCCCGTTGCGATTATCGCGCGCGATATTGAGACAAAATTGTTTCCCCGGGGAGGAGCTGTGGGTTCGCAGATTAAGATCAACAGCCAGCGGTACAGCGTGATCGGCACGTTTGAATCGAAGGGGGCATCGTTGGGAGGGAGTAGTGATAATTTCGTCGCCGTCCCCTTGACCACCTTCATGGAGCAGTTCGGCAAACAGCGGTCCCTCAACATTATGGTGAAGGCAAAAGGGGCGGAGGTGTACGATGAATGCCTGGAAGAAACGCGCATGATCCTACGGACCATCCGCAAGGTCGATCCGGGGGCCGAGGATGATTTCTCCGTTTTCTCGAACGACTCGCTGATCGGGACATTCAACGAGTTTACGCTTTACATCAAGCTGGGCGTGGGGTTCATTAGTTTCATCTCGCTGCTCGCAGCCGGTGTCGGCATTATGAACATCATGTTGGTCTCGGTGACGGAGCGGACGAAAGAAATCGGCATCCGCAAAGCGATCGGAGCGCGGCGCTCCAATATCCTTGGCCAGTTCATTACGGAAGCCATCGTCCTGTGTCAGATCGGCGGGATCGTCGGAATCCTGGTAGGTATTGTCGGCGGGAACCTGACGGCGCTGGCGTTTTCCGTCCCGCCGGTCTTCCCCCTTGATTGGGCATTACTCGGGTTTGCCCTCTGCTCCGTGATCGGAGTGGTCTTCGGTGTTTACCCCGCCTGGAAGGCGGCCAACCTCGATCCGATCGAAGCGTTGCGCTACGAGTAGGGTGCTGCAGAAGTGCGTTGTTCCACTGGTGCCGGTGCCACAAAGCACCGGCATCTGTTTTTTTGTCTCTCTCCTCTTCACTTCTTCCCCAACACACTCCGTACTTTTCCTAACAGTTCTTCCACATCGAACGGTTTCGTCATGTAACCGGCCACCCCTAAGGCCTCCGCGCGCATAACGGAGTCCCGGTCGTCCATAATGGTGAGGAAGATGAATGGGACGGATTTGGTCGCAGGGTTCTTTCTCACCCACTCGAGCAAGCCGAACCCGTCCATGTTCGCCATCTTCACATCCGAAATAATGATTTCGGGCGTGTAGTTTGCGAGTAACGAGACGGCATCTTCACCGCTCATCGCGGTGCGTACTTCATAACCCTCGTCGCGGAAAACGGTCTCCACGATGCGGATCAATTCTTCCTCGTCTTCGACCAACAGTATGCGTGTGGCGTCTGCCATCATGACCTCTTGATGATTGATGAGTGGCTCTGGGGATGAATCTTTTTTTTCCTCTGTCAGGCCTTCATGCGTTTCCCTTTTTCCTCCTCCGAGAAGATCCAACCGACCATCTTTCCGGGATCGATCTCCCGGAAGTCGTTCCAGTACGCTTTGTTCCGGAAGCTGCGGGAGGAACTTTCCATTGCCGGGATGTCCTTCACATCCTGCATGATGGTTGAAAAGCGTCTCTTCCAGTGCTCCATATTTTTGACGCGAAGGTCGATCCATCCGTCATGCGCCCATGCATCGACGGCTTTCGCGGAAATGGAAAGTTCGTTTTCCCCGCGGTAGGGGGGGACTTTGATCTCGTCGGCGCGGAGGAGCGTTTTGCCGTCGGAGAGCAGGATCGGGATTCCGATGGAGATGATCCGTGACCGAATATCAGCATCCCTTTTGACGAGATCCTCCAGCGTCCCTGCCATGAGTTTCGCCGACGATTTGGCGACCGAGAGCATGGTTTCGTATGCGAGCTGCAAAAGGTGGGCTTCATGCAACAGTTTGGAAAGACGGGGAGGGCCGAGAATCTCGAACGCCACGCTTTTGGTGTTGTGCTCTTTCTCGAGTCTCTTCATCTGCTGCATGGCCGCTTCGACCATGAATCCGGCGCGGTAGGTGGGGTTCAGGGTCGCATTATCGAGGGCGTTGATGATGTCATGACCGGTGTTGCCCCCCCGGATTTCATAGAGCACCGATTCGGCGATCTCCTCCGGCGTCACAAACTCCATTTGACCGGGTGTCGAAATTGTTTCGAATTCACCGCGAGAAAAAATACCGTTTTCTCCTGTGTCGATGAAAACGGAGCGCAAGGGGCGCTGCAGAGATTGGGCGGGGGAATTCTCCATTTTGAGTTTCAACGTTCCGGTCAGTTGGACACCACGGTCGGGTGGACAGTCGTACAGTTCGATGGTTTTTCCGCGTTTCTTGATCTCTCCAAACCCGATCCGTTTCCAGGCGATGGCAGCTGTGGGCTTGATCTCCTTCGTGATCGGAGCGTCGGGTGTGCGTCCCATGAGGAACAGCAGCATCGTATGGGCACCTGCTACGGCGGATTTGCTCAATAGGACGCTCGACGGTCTCTCCTCGCTATGCGTGTACGGGATATTCAATCCCATGCCGCCGGTGCCGCTCGTGCCAATCTTGACGTAAATCGTCGTGTCCACCAACTGCATCGAACGGTAGAGAAGCTGGACGTGGCGGATCAATTGCGGCGTGTAGAGCGTGGCAAGCAGGCGCTCGGTTTGTTCGACAAGCTTCGAGGCAGATCCACCCCTTGCTTGTTTGATGGACTTGCGGACTTCCCGCGCGCTCTGGAACAGGTCCTGGTAGGCGATCGCTGTTGCGGAGTTGATACAGTCAATGACGATGTCCGGTTTATACTGGTCCATGAGCCGGTAGATGGAGGAGCGCCTGACCACCTCGAGGGTCAGCTCGTCTAACAGGTCGTCGATGAGGACCGCCCGCGTCTGTTCGTTCCTGAGGATCTCCTCACGCGGGGTGTCTTTCAGTTCGTGCCGGACGAAGATATTTCCCCACCACGGAACGAAGAAATTCCTGCCGGCTTTCGGGTACTCATGCTGCATAGTGGCGACGGCTTCCCTCGCCTCGGATTCCAGCAGGGAGGTGACGATGATGCGCTTCGGCTCTTCATGCATCATCTGCCGGCAGACCGCCGAGCCGACAAGCCCCCAGCCGCCGAGCACAAGCACTGATTTGTTTTTAATATCCATGTTCAGTCAGGGTAGGTTCAATGTTTAAGGTTGAAGGTTGAAGG
>DKJQ01000069.1 GCA_002454845.1 Ignavibacteria bacterium UBA6688 | reverse complement strand
GGCAAGCTCTCGTTCGAGATTAAACGGGTCGAGATCGGCACCTACGCGGTCGAAACCGTGGCGGAGACGGAGAATGGATACCGAAGCGCCAGTCAAATTGTACAGCTCCGGGTTATCCGGAGCAACCTGCCGCCGGCGATCTCCGATGTGCAGGCCCCCGACACCGTCACGCTCGGGAACCAGGACCAGGCGCTTCAGCTCAGGGTCAAAGCGACCGACCCGAACGGGCTGGAGGATATCCAGCGGGTGATCTTCAACTCCTTCCGCCCCGGCGGCCAACCCTCCTCCGGGAACCCGTTCCAGATGCTTGACGACGGGGAACAAACCGGCATCAGCGGCGACCAGGTAAAGGGGGATGGAATCTACAGTCTCCGGATCAGTCTCCCGGCATCCACACAGACCGGGACGTACCGCTTCGAATTCCGCGCGTTCGACAGGCTCAACGAGGGAAGCAATACGATCGTTCACAGCATCACGGTGAGACCATGAACAGGACGCTCACCACATTTTTCGCCTTAGCCGTCGCCGCCGGAATCGTTGGGGCGCAGGTCCCGACTTCCTTCAACCTCTCGAAGACGGAGTTCTCCCCGCTCCCGAGGAGCAATGTCATCAACGACCTGCTCATCAGCCGGGACACGGTCTGGGTGGGTGCAGGACGCGGCATCAGCTTCACCACGGATCGGGGCACAAGCTGGAAGAACTTTGCCAACACCCAGAGTTTTGAAGAACGGGGCATCGCCGCACTTGCCCTCCGGGGAGACGAGGTTTGGGTCTCAACCGCCTTCACGACAAAGCATGAGAACGAGTCGATACAAACCGGCGGAGGGTTGCATTACTCTTTGAACCGCGGGGAGACCTGGAGCTACGTCGAACAGCCGGTCGATACCGGCTCGGTCGATACGCTCCTCTATGGCAATAATAGAATTCCCGCCTTGGCCGTGACGGTCCCCGAGCAGAACGTGACGTTCGATATCGCCCTGACCTCCAACAAAGTCTGGATCGCGAGCTGGGCAGGCATCCTCCGATCTTCGACCGACAAAGGAAAGTCCTGGTCCAGGGTCATCCTCCCCCCCGACCAGCTCGATGCAATCTCCCCCACGGAAACGCTTCGCTTTGAGGTGTCAGGAGTCCTAAGAATTCTCAATGGAAGGGATACCCTGCGCCCGAGCCTGAACCATGTCGCCTTCGCCGTTCTGGCTCCCGACGATTCGACCCTCTGGGTCGGAACGGCGGGCGGGATCAACAAATCGACTGACGGTGGGATAAGCTGGCGGAAATTCAATCATCAGAATCAGGATGAACCGATTTCAGGTGACTTCGTCCGGGCGATCGCACACCAGCGATGGAATGGGAAGTCTTTCATCTGGGCTGTCACCGTCAACGCCCTCGGCACCACAGAGAAGAGAGGGGTTAGTTTCACCGATGATGCAGGTGCCACCTGGAAAACGACACTCCTTGGAGAATCGCTGTTCAATTTCGCGTTCCGGGATTCGATTGTCTACGTTGCGGGAGAGGGGGGCTTATTCCGCTCCTCCGATTTCGGCCAGAACTGGAAGCGGAGCGGGACCATCTACGACCCGACCACCCTGCAACGGTTTGGATTCCCCAGAATGTATTCCGTCGGCGTGCAGGGGGATACCGTTTGGGTCGGGACCTCGGAGGGGCTCGCCTACACGATCGATTCCCCTTCCCAACCGTTCGGCACAAGCTGGCGTATCTTCAGGACGCACGAGCCGGTGGGGGCCGCTGCGACAACGTACTCGTACCCCCTCCCCTTTTCGCCGGACGACGAGGTTGTCCGGATTCATTACAGCACGCAGGGCAAAAACGTTCCAGTCTCGATCCGGGTTTTCGATTTCGGCATGCAACCCGTGCGGACGTTGATCCATGGGGCGCAGCGTTCAGGCTCCATCGAGCATGACGAGATCTGGAATGGACGAGACGACACCGGGCGCTTCGTTTCGAACGGTGTGTACTTCTACCGGGTAGAATTCGAAGGAAACGAACTGTGGGGAAAAATCATGGTGCTCCAATGACCAGGACGATCCCGTTGCTCTTCGCATTGATCCTTTCCCTTCACGACCCCGTGAGTGGGCAAACATCGTTCAGCCTCGCCGGCCAACCGGGTGCGGCAACCCGCATGGGCTTCGGTGCGCGCGGCATCGGGATGGGGAATGCCATGAGCGCATTAACGAGCGGTGAAACCCCGGGCTACTACAATCCAGCCCTTGCACCGTTTCAGGCAATACCTTCGGGACACGCAGCTTTTGGATTCCTTCCGCTCGACCGGAACCTGAATACCCTCAACTATTCACAAAGACTCCCGCCAACGGCCGGAATTTCCTTCGGCATCATCAATGCGGGAGTGGGGGATCTGGAGGGGCGTAACAGGGACGGAATGGTGACCGAAACGTATTCCACATCCGAGAACGTTTTTCTCCTCTCCTTCGGGACGAAAGTGGACGACAACACCGCGCTCGGAATCTCGACAAAAATCTTTTATTATTCGTTGTTCGAAGGAGTTGCGAGCACGACGGTCGGGTTCGATATCGGCTTCCTCACCTCCATCACGGAGGACCTGACCTTAGGCATCGTCATTCAGGATATTAATTCGAAGTACAAATGGGACACGTCGTCACTGTATGGTCAGTCGGGAAATACGACAATCGAGAAATTCCCCTTGCGGCGGAAGATCGGACTGGCATATTCCGCAAAGCCGTTTGAAGCAATCGTGACGGGGGAAGTGGAGTGGATCGGCTCTCTGGTGTTAGCCCGGCTCGG
>DKJQ01000290.1 GCA_002454845.1 Ignavibacteria bacterium UBA6688 | reverse complement strand
CGTTACTCGGCAACCTCCGATCCCCTGCAGGAAGCGAACTGGGGCTATCGGCAGTTCGGTTTCTATGTGCAGGATGAATGGACAGTGAATTCAACCCTGAGAATCGTCGGCGGAATCCGGTTCGATCTCCCGACGTATACGGACAAGCCGAACAACAACGCGAATTTCGAGTCGACCTTCGGTCTCAAAACCAGCGAGCCCCCCAAAACCTCGGTCGCTATTTCGCCGAGAATTGGCTTTAACTGGGCGGTGGATGAAGAGCGTAACACCCAGGTTCGTGGCGGCGTCGGTGTTTTTTATGGCAGGTTCCCCGCTGTTTGGGTTTCAAACCAGTACAGCAATACGGGCGTCGATTTTTACACCGTTACAACAGCGCCCAGCAACTTCATTGCCGATCCCAACGGGCAACCAAAGACCGCAACTGGCCTCCCGACTGCGGAAGTGAACATCACCGATCCAGACTTCAAGGCCCCTTCCATTTTACGGTTCAACATTGCGGTCGATCACAAGCTTCCGTATGATCTCGTTGCCTCCCTGGAAGGAATTTTCTCAAAGTCTCAGAACGAGGTTTACTACCAGAATATTAACCTGGCAGGAGTCAAGTCGAGACTTCTGGGCGAGAATCGCGAGGTCTGGAGCACAATCAATACCAACGGCACGTATTCTTCAACAGGAAGGACTAAAGATACGCGGTTTACGGCTGCGTATCTTGTAACAAACACCGACCAGGGCTCGAATGCGAACATCATCGCCCAAATACAGCGGCAGAGCACGGCGGACGGGCTCTATGCGAACTTTGGGTATACATGGGGCTCGGCCAAGGACATCGGCGGCACCAACAGCACGACCGCCAGTTCAGGCTGGCGCTTTAACTACACTCAAGGAAATCCCAACAGCCCTGAGCTTTCGTACGCAGATGGCGACCGGCGTCACAGGGTCTTTGGAACGGTCTCCTATCGCCATGAGTGGAACTGGAACGGACTTGCCACGACGGTCGGCCTTTTCTATAACGGCCTCTCCGGATCAGGCTTCTCTTATCGCATTGACGGGGATGTCAACGGAGACGGCTTGAGCGACAACGACCTTGCCTATATTCCGCGCAGTGCAAACGATATCGTCCTGGTCACTTCGGCAGGCGCTCCTGCGCCACAGAGCGATTACGACGCTATGATGGCCTTCATCAATGGCGATGAGTATTTAAGCGAAAACAAAGGCAAGATCGCCGAACGGAACGCCGCATTGGCTCCCTGGACGAACCAATGGGACCTTCGCATGACTCAGGAAATTCCAAGCTTCATGGGCCAGAAGCTTGAGATCACGTTCGACGTAACAAACCTCGCCAATCTCCTGAACAAGGAGTGGGGTTGGATACCACTTGTGACCCAAAGCAACGTGGCCTTGATGACGTTTCATAGCGTAGCAACTTCCACCAATGACCCTGCGAATGTTGGGAAAGCTCGATATCGTTGGAACGGAAACCCCACCATCAGCAGCCCAAGCAATACAGCCTCCCGGTGGACGGCTCAATTTGGTGTCCGCTACACGTTCTAAGAGTCTCAGGTTCAGAAACAACAAAGCCCTGTTGCGCAAGCAACAGGGCTTTGTTTTTGTACAGCCTTCTCTCCCTGCACTCAGCCGGTACTTCCACCCCTTTGCCGAGATAAGCCGAAAACAAATTCAGTGCTCATTCTTCGAGCCACGCTCCTCCCGTGTCGATGTTGTCCCGGGTAAAGACCCGAGATTTCAAGGTGATCCCCTTCGGGACCTGCTTGCCATTCAGGATGGAGAGCGCCGTTTCAATCGCTTCCCTCCCTCCCGTGGGATACTCAAAACTGGCGGAAAGGATCCCTTGCTTGACGTACATCTGTCCTTCGTGCGGTAATCCGTCGATCCCGACAAACATGATCGTCCGTTCGCGTCCGGAGGCTTTGGCCGCGAGATAAGCTCCATGAGCGCCGGGATCGTTGTGAGCGTACACCACATCGATGGCGCTGTAGCGGGCGAGTGCGGACTCCATTTCCTTCCGCGCGTTCGGTTCGAGCCATTTCATGTCCGCTTCAAAAACGACCTTCATCGCCGATTCGCGGATTCCGTCACGGAACCCGCTGTGCCGATCCTGTCCCGGAGTCGAAGTCATCAACCCCTTCAGCTCCACGACGTTCCCTTTGCCCCCATTTTTTGCAGCAATCCACCTCCCTGCTGCTTTCCCAATTTTCTTGTTATCGGCACCGATGAAACAAGTAAAATCCTCTCCGACCACCTTCCGATCGAGAACAATAACGGGAATCCCTTTCTTAAATGCCTCCCGGACCGGTCGGGTCAATGGAACGGCTTCTTTCGGTGATATGATGATCAGGTCGACTTTTGCCCTGATGAACTCCTCGACGTGGGCGCTCTGCCTCAGGTTATCGTTTTGCGCATCCTTAAAGACGACCGTGATATTCGGATACGCTTCCGCGGCCTTTTTGATATCGGCGTTCATCTGTACCCGCCAAGGTTCCCCGAGGTTGCATTGGCTCATACCGATAATCCATTGTCTCTGCTGACTCTGGACGACAGTCCCACTCAACAGGAGAACCAGAAACACAACGAACACTCTTTTTCCGTTCATGGTGTACCTCTCTCTTAAGACCTGACAGGCTTGTGAAACCTGTCAGGTCTTTCTGCTTCGTTGATGAGTTTATGCGAGTCTTGGATTTCTGCGTTGAACCAACACTGCA
>DKJQ01000259.1 GCA_002454845.1 Ignavibacteria bacterium UBA6688 | reverse complement strand
GGGGGATATCCAATACCATGTTGAAATCCGTTCTCCGTATACCCTTCGCAGCGTCAACGTAAAGGGGGACAATTCCCCCGCGGTTGATTTTATCCGGGCAAGCATGAACGAAACGATTCTCAAGGCAGGAGACCCGTACGATCTGACGAAGCTTCAGCAGGAACGGGTGCGCATTGATGCAGTGTTGAAAAACAAAGGACTCTTTTACTTCGCACCCGAGTTTATCCTGTTTGAGGCGGACAGTTCCGTTGGCGAGCGGAAAGTCGATCTTTCGATGAGGTTGAGAAGTCAAATCCCGGAGGAGGCCACTCATATCTACACGATCGGCACCGTCACCATTTATTCCGGCTACGCCCTCAACCGCGACACTGTCCATACTCCCACCGGCGATACCGTGCGTGTCGGTGGTTACACGTATATCGACCTGGACAAGAAGTTCGATCCCGATGTTATCGTCCGTTCCATCTTTTTCGAGAAGGGACACCCCTATAGCAGGGAAAGCCATGACCTCACGTTGAACAGGCTGATGAACCTCGGCGTCTTTAAGTTCGTGAACATCCGGTTCGAGCGGGCTGATTCGGCGGGAATACCGAGATTGGATCCTCATATCTCTCTGACGCCTCTCCTGACAAAGACCATTCGTTTTGAACTGAAAGGAGTTTCCAAATCGAATAACCTTATGGGGCCTGTCTTCGAGTCCAGCTACCGGAACAGAAACCTTCTCCGCGGGGCTGAACTTTTCAAACTCAATCTTGAGGCGGGTTTTGAAACATCCCTCCGCGGCACCCAATCAGGGGGGAGTTCGTATGAAATTGGAACGCGGGCAGAATTGGATCTGCCGAAGTTCGTAACACCATTTACGCTCGGAAAAGTGTCAGGACGATTCGTCCCGAAGACACGGATCGCATTGGGATTTCGGTTGCTGCACCGTCTCGAGTACTATCAGATGTTTTCTACCGATGCCTCTTTTGGGTACAACTGGAGGGAAACGCTGAGCAAGGAACATACGTTCAATCCCATCTCCCTGACGTTTGCCAATCCAACAAAGACAACAGACAAGTTCAACGCCCTGCTCACGGCAAACCCCTTCCTGCGGAAGAGTTTTGAGAAACAGTTTATTATCGGACAGGATTATTCCTTTACGTACAGCGATCAGCTCGAGAAGGACGCGAAGAACCACCTGTATTTCAAAGGAACCATGGATTTTTCGGGCAGCATCCCCCGTTTCGTGCAATCGATCTTCAAGAAAGAACAAGCCACACCGGATGCTCCGTACACGATCTTCGGGACGGCCTACTCGGAATACTCCCGATTTGATATCGACGCGCGCCACTATTACAACACGATCAGCCAGACGTCGGCCATCGCCAGCAGGGTGATTGCAGGAATAGGAATCGCTCACGGCAACTCTGCAGTGCTCCCCTTCGTTAAACAATTCTCCATCGGCGGGAGCAATAGTGTGCGTGCATTCGATGCCCGCTCGCTCGGACCCGGCTCGTACAAAACACCCGACAGCCTCGCTGCCAGTTCCTTTGCCGATCAGGCGGGCGATATCAAGCTGGAGGCAAATGTCGAGTTTCGGTTTCCTCTTGTGAGTATCGTACGCGGGGCGTTGTTTCTGGACGCGGGTAACATCTGGCTCAGAAAGGACGATCCCAATCGGCCGGGGGGAACATTCTCCACCAAAACATTCCTCGATGAAACGGCGGTGGGGACCGGCTTCGGCTTACGGCTGGATCTGTCATTCTTTATTCTGCGGTTCGACCTTGCGTTCCCCCTGCGCGTCCCCTCTCTGCCGAAAGGCGAGCGGTGGGTCGCTCACAAGATTGATTTTGGCCACCCCACGTGGCGGAAGCAGAACCTTGTGTTGAATCTTGCCCTGGGCTACCCCTATTGAATGGTCGACAGGGGCTGTGGGACCCGCGATCGCGGTACGCAAAAGACGGTACCAAAGGATCGGATTATATTCCGATGGTTTTCATCGGATTGTCTTGCGGAAGGAACTTTCCGCGGACGGTTTCACACGTTTGTTGAAGAAATGGAAAGAGGTGCACCATGGAATTACCCATACACGGGACCGAACACAGCTTGCTCCCCCCCGCCGACCTGCCCGGGGAAATCGAGCGATTGCGGGAGGATCTGAATGCGGAGCGTGATCGGCATCTGCGCACGCTGGCGGATTTCAAGAACTACCGTCGCCGGATCGAGCGTGACGGCAACAAACTTGCTGAGGAAGGAAAACGCGGGATCCTGCTCGCCCTCCTGGATACCATCGACGACATTGAGAAAGCGATGCAGTGGACACACGACACCGAGCAATCCGTCGTGAAAGGGTTCCAAATGATCCATAAAAAACTTCTTGTGCTGCTGGAGACGCAGGGCGTCCTCCCTTTTGAAAGCGCTGGCACGCTCTTCAACCACGATCTGCATGAAGCTGTTGCCGTAGCGCACCATCAAGGCCGCGAAGCGGGAACCATTGTTGATGAGTTGCGCCGCGGATATTTGTGGAACAATGCACTCTTACGTCCGGCGCAAGTACGAGTTGCCGGATAAGAGGCTCTCTGCGCGAGAGCCTCCGGAAAAGAATACACAACGGCAGGAAGATGACATACAAGGACTATTACAAGGATCTGGGCGTCCGAAAGACCGCCACTCCGGCAGAGATCAAAAAAGCCTATCGGAAGCTTGCCAACAAATATCATCCCGACAAGGCCAAAGGAAACAAGGCGGCTGAAGACAAATTCAAGGAAATCAATGAGGCAAACGAAGTCCTCAGCGATCCGGTGAAACGAAAAAAATACGATCAATTTGGCGCTGATTGGAAACACTACGAGGAAGCAGGGGCCCGGCCGGGAGGATTTGATTGGTCGAAGTACGCCGCGGGAAGCGGCGGACAAACACGCCAGGCGGGCACCGATGAATCCGGTGCGATGTTTGGCGAGGAGGGGGTCAATGATCTTTTTGAGATGCTGTTTGGACAACGCGGTGGCCGGCGGCCCGGAAGACGCGGCGTTGTCATCAAGGGTGAGGATCTCCAAACAGAGACGACCCTCTCGCTGGAAGAAGCATATCACGGCACAACGAGGCTGATCCAGGTGAACGGTCAAACGATCAAGGTAACAGTGAAACCGGGCGTTGCCGACCGGCAAATGTTGAGAGTTTCGGGCAAAGGGGCAGGCGGATCAAGCGGCGGTCCAAACGGCGACCTTTATCTCACTGTCAAGATCGCGCCGCATCCGGAGTTTCACCGAAAAGGAAACGATCTCCATCGGGACCTCCCCGTTGAACTGTATACAGCTCTCCTCGGAGGAAAGACCCGGATCAAGACACTGAAAGGCGACGTCACAGTCAGTATTGCGAAGGGAACCCCCAACGGGAAGGAGCTCAAGCTTCGGGGGCTTGGAATGCCGGTCTATGGCAGGAAGATGGAGTATGGAGATCTGCTGGTGAACGTTGCCATCGTCCTGCCGGAGAATCTCAGCGAAGTGGAATTGAACATGTTCGGAACACTGGCAGCACTTCGGAAATAGATCTGTGAACAAGAGCGTAGTGATTTGCGGCTCCGTGAGGAACAAGATGAACCGCCCGGCAATCCATAAACTCATAGAAACGGAGAATGATGAAACAGGAAACCTCATCCAAACCCAAAGGACTCCCTGGTCCACAGCCGACCAGGGTCCTTGAATTGGTCAACTACCAGGACGGCGCCGTTGTCAGCCGCGAGATTGCCGAGAAGCCACCAGTGATGAAAACCAACAAACAAAAAGAAAGGTTGAGAATATGAAAAAACAAACACAGATAAACCTCATGATCCGTTTCGGTTTCGCATTAGCCTTGGCCCTGGCTCTCTCGCCTCCAGTCCAAGCGCAATCTACCAAACCAGCGGATGGGAAAATGATGATGGACGGCAAGAAGATGGAGCGTAAGATGATGCAAGGCACGATGATGGAAGGCTGTCGGGAAATGATGAAACAGAAGCAGAACATGAAGGAAGACATGAAGGCTCAAGACGCTATTCTCACCGAGCAGCTCGCCAGGATGAACAGCGCTCCGGAGGGCAAGAAGATAGACCTGATGGCTGCCGTCATCACCCACATGGTGGAACAGCGGATCGCCATGGATGCGCGCCATGCCTTGATGGAGGAGGAGAAGATGAAGCACATGATGGAGCACATGCAGATGGGCGGTGAATCTATGTCAATGTGCCCGATGATGAAGGGGATGAAGTCCATGGAAGAAAAGTCAGAGGATACCCACAAGGAACACCAGGAAAAACATAGATAATTACTGAGCGCCACGATGCCCCAGGACGAACGGTTGCCGGGGCCTGTGGCGGTTTATTTCTCATCACACTGCTGACTTCCTGATCACGGACTGGATTGCCGGGTGTGGGCTGGTCACAGCACGACGAAGGGGGCTTTATGATGAACCATTTGGGCGGATGGATGGACGGGGGAATGTGGATTTGGACGGCAATTGGATTGCTGGTGGTGGTCCTACTGGTTGTCATGATGAACAGGACGTCCAAGAAGTAATCGTCCGGTTACGAACAGCGAGGGAACGACACTTCTTACCGTGAAAAGAACTGATACTGGTCAAACTATCCACTTACAAAACCGTGAGCACAGCGGCGGCTTCGCAGGCTGCCTTTCGGGCCAATCAATACGGATTCACGCCGGCTGGCGGCAGTTTCTGTCAGGTTTTGCCCAAGGCATCGCGGAGCGCGGTCACAGCGGGTTTTGGGAGCAACCGGAAACAATGACGGGAGACCTCTGATGAAGGAACACGAACATCCAAGCAAAAATAAGCTCGAGACCAAGCCGGCGCAAGACGAGGTGGCCAAGAAGGCTTATGCCATCTACCAGAAGGAAGGTCGACCCCAGGGACACGCCGAGCAGAATTGGTCGGAGGCGGAGGCTCAATTACGGCACGCCGGCTCCGATAATCCAGACAACCATAACCATCACGACCACCACGCTCACATGGCGGCAGATTTCCGGAAACGGTTCTGGATCTCACTGGTCTTATCCTTGCCGATCGTCGTCCTCTCGCCGATGCTCCAAGCGCTTGTGGGACTGGGAGAAGCCGTTCGTTTTCCGGGTGATATCTATGTCCTCTTCGGCCTTTCTTCTGCGGTCTTTTGGTATGGTGGCTGGCCGTTTCTCAAAGGATTGTTCGAGGAACTAAAATCCCGCCGCCCCGGGATGATGACCCTTGTCGCTGTCGCCATTGCAACTGCCTATCTCTACAGCAGCGCCGTGGTGTTCGGCCTGACCGGCAAGATGTTCTTCTGGGAGCTGGCCACCCTCGTTGACATCATGCTGCTCGGTCATTGGATTGAAATGAAGTCCGTGATGGGCGCTTCGCGGGCTTTGGAGGAACTGGCCAAACTCATGCCCTCCGACGCCCACAAACTCATGCCCGACGGCAGTGTGAAGGATGTGCCTCTCGGCGAACTCGCGGTCAATGACAAAGTCCTTATCAAGCCCGGTGAAAAGATTCCTGCGGATGGTGTCATCGTTTCCGGTGAGAGTTCGGTCGATGAGGCGATGCTCACCGGGGAATCAACCCCCGTCACCAAAAAGACCGGTGGCAAGGTCATTGGCGGCGCCATCAATGGCGAAGGCTCGCTGACCATCGAGGTCAAGGGCACCGGCAAGGACTCGTTTCTGTCGCAGGTCATCGACCTCGTCAAACAGGCCCAGGAAAGTAAATCCAAGACCCAGGACCTCGCCAACACTGCGGCGCTGTGGCTCACCATCATCGCCTTGGGCGGGGGCGTGATCACCTTCGTGATCTGGCAGGTCATCATGGGCATGGAGTTCGCGTTCGCCATCGAACGCACCGT
>DKJQ01000161.1:29700-52411 GCA_002454845.1 Ignavibacteria bacterium UBA6688 | reverse complement strand
GCTGATGAAACCGAGAGCCGCAAGCGTGGTGGCGCTGGCAGCGTCCTTCTCGATCCGCTTCTTCATCGACTAGCCAAGCCAGTAGGTAATAATTTTGTTCCCCCACAGCGCCCCTTGGATCAACAACGAAATTACCAGAAGACTCTGTATGACGCGTGTAAGTCCCTCCGGTACCGTGAGGAACAACGATCCCGCGTAAATCGAAATCATCAGAAGAAAAAACCATCGGATTTGCCCGATGAGCTCCACGATCAGGTCGTCAACATCGGTGGGTGTTTGCTCAGCCATGCGGGAGAGGCGCCCAACCAGAAGCTTCTTGACAATCCCCAGAATGATCAGTACAACGGCCGCCACAGCGGCGGCTGTGAGCCAGGCCTGAAGTGAATTCCCGAAATACATTTCATTCAAAAAAGCCATGATGCCTCTCCTTGATCAAGAAGGAATTCGGGAAACGAAACAGGGTCGTGGATTTTGAGGGGCACAGCAGGTTAAACGCGAGTGGGGCAGGCTCGCCGGCAGGACCAACTCCATTGGGGTTGTGAGTCCCATGAACCTGCAGAGATCCGACACCGAATCCCGACCTTCTCTGCCATTTACAGTAGCGTGATTTTTGGGGGACAGCGCTCAACGATGGCGTCTTATAAGGTAAGGATTGACGCGGTTTCACGCAACCCTAATCTGCCCGGAGTGGGAAAAACTTTCCGGTGAGAAACAATCGTTTAAGAAGAACGACAGGAAGGAAAAAACTATCTGCCCTGCACGAGCTCGCCCATCTCGCGCACGGCACGATCCAGTCCGACGACGAGTGCGCGGGAAATCACCGCATGACCAATGCTCACTTCATCAATCTCCTGGATCGCAATCACCGGCACGATATTGAGGTAGTTCAACCCGTGACCGGCGTTGACTCCCAAGCCGAACGATTTCGCAAGACGGGCCGCTTTCTGCACCCGCGCGAGCTGTGTACGCTGATCCCGTTCCGTGGTCGCGTCCGCGTACTCGCCGGTATGGATCTCGATGAAATCGGCGGCGATTTCCTTCGAGGCCTCAATCTGCGCGGAGACGGGATCGACAAACAAACTCACAGCGATGTTCTGTTGATGAAATGTTTTGATCACATCCTGAAGCCGCTGTTTGCCCGCCTGCACATCGAGCCCTCCTTCGGTGGTCAGCTCCTGTCGCCGCTCGGGGACAAAGGTCACAAGATCCGGCTTGACCTCGAGCGCGATCGCGACGATCTCGTCGGTCGCCGCCATTTCCAGGTCCAGTTTCGTCCTGACTGTCCGGCGCAATAAGTAAACGTCCTCATCCTTGATGTGCCTCCGATCCTCCCGTAGGTGGCACACAATCCCTTCCGCCCCGGCCTCCTCACATATTTTGGCCCCCTCGATCGGGTCCGGCTCTTTCCCCCCGCGGGCATTCCGAAGTGTAGCAATATGGTCGATATTAATGGCTAAACGCATAACTCCCTCGTAGCCCTTATACTGTAGTCAAGAATTTGGTGTGAGGAATATAAGAAATTTCTTGTTGTTTGTGAATTTGAGAAAAAGGCCGGATTCAGGCTCTTCCGGGCAAGGGGGCTGGGTTGAAGCTTTGCAACCTTTCCCGGCGTAGCATCGTAAGTGGAAGTGATTCCAACCCCCATCGACCCGAGGCATTCTTATGAACACGCGGACAATCACAACGGCCTTTCTTTTGGTATGGCTTGTCACCCTTTCTTCCCTCAACGCTCAATCAAAACAGAGGGAAACAACCCGCGAAACCAGGCATGAAGAGCTGGGCGAGCGCATCGGCACCATGGTTGAGGACGTCATCGCCAGAATAGGGAAGAGCCTTTCCCTCAGGGAAGAGAAAGACCTCTTCTCCGTTGACAGCCTGAAGCGACGCTCAAGACGCGGAATCAAGATCGACAGCGACGAGAAGAGCGTCACCTACGAGGGGACCGTCAGGATCAATGAAGATGAAATTATCCGTTCGAACGTCATCGTGAAGGGGGGCGACCTGACGATCTATGGCAAGGTTGAGGGGGATGTACTGGTGGTAGGGGGCGATCTGCATATGAAGGATGGGGCCTGGATCACCGGCAACGCAAAGGTGATCAACGGTGAAATCTTCGAGGAGGAGGGATCGACCATCGACGGCTACATTGACCGGTCCAGCACCAGAGCCTCCTCTTACCGTGAGGACGAAGATCGGTATCGGCGCTCCTCCTTCCGCCTGAACGCGCCCTGGGTGAGCGAGACGACCAACCTCGATAATTTCATCTTCCGCTACAACCGCGTCGAGGGAATCTTTCTCGGGCTCGGATCTGAAAAACGGTATTACTGGGATGGTTGGAAAGATTACTCAGTCTACGGCTCAATCGGTTGGGGCTTCAAGTCCCACCGCTGGCGCGGCAACCTCGGACTCAGTCGGCAGTTCCTTGTTGACGACGGGCATCTGCTTGAGCTCGGCGTGGAGGGGCACAGCCTTACCGAAACCAAAGACCACTGGATTATCTCCCAGGGGGAAAACACCGCTGCAGCATTTTTGATCCATGAAGATTACCGCGACTACTTCGGCCGCGAGGGGTACGGCATCAATGCCGGCTACGCCATGCAAACGGATGATGTGACCCTCCAGGTGAAGGCGGAATTTCTTGGCGACCGTTACTCCTCACTCGACAACCGGACCGAGTGGTCGTTGTTCGGCGGCAATAAGGTGTTCCGCCCGAACCCCCTCATCAACGATGGGGAGATGACCAGCATTCTCGCGTCGGCAGGACTCAGCACCTTCGAAAAAACGCTCCGCGGCCCCGAAGGGTGGAGCATCTACGGGACCGGCGAGTTTGCGAAACGAAGGTTCGGTGGTGAATTCAGCTTCGACCAGTACGTGCTCGACGTGCGGCGCTTTCAGCCTTTGGGACGGTACGATAATTTCAACGTGCGTCTCCGCGTCGGGACATCGGAAGGAGTGATCCCGGCACAAAAACTCTTCGAGGCTGGCGGACTCGGTACGCTCCACGCCTTCCCGTTCAAATCCGAGGCTGGCAACCGGATGATCCTCCTGAATGCGGAGTACATCATCAACGGCGATTTCCTGGGGGAACTCGATTTCTGGCCGAGCTCGTTCATGAGCGGCTTGAACTTTATTCTCCTCTCGGATGCCGGCTACTTCCGAGAGGTTTCCCCGCAGGCGTCATGGACCGAGGGCTTTGAAGATCTTCGCTGGAATGATTTCAAACACAACGTCGGGGTCGGGCTGTCAAACCGGAGCGGATCGATGAGGTTAGCCTTCGTGTGGAGGACAGACCGTTCTGAGAACGCAAAATTTGTCTTCCGGTTTGTGCGACCGTTCTGATTCCCATAGCAGGACCTGCTCCGTCAAGCGGGATGATGGTTTTACCGAAAATACAAAAGGGCCGGACTTATCGTCCGACCCTTTTGGTGTACATGAGGCAGAATCCTCCTTCTACCCCTTAAACTTTGCCTTCAGCAATTCGTCGATCAGTTGCTTCTTATTGGCCTTGGAGATCTGCCGGCCGTGAATGGAAAGACCTTCCAGGGAGCGGGCATGCGAGCGAAGCTGGTGGACCGTCATCCCATCAAGTTCTTGAAAATACTTCTGCTGCTCACCGCTCAACCCCTCCGGCATGGAATAATCTTCCTCCTCAACCGGTTCCTCCTCTTCGTCTGCAGCCTCATGCGCAGACTCTCCGGCCAGTAACGCCTCCGTCTCTGCGCGGGTACGGGAGCTTTTGGCGTAGAGCAGGTCTTCTATCCCCTCGGCCGGACGCGGGATGATGTGCTTGGAAACAAGCTGTCCTACACGCTGGGCCGCAGCGGCCCCGGCTTCCACCGCGGAGCGAACCGCCGCCGTATCTCCGACAATCTTAATGGTGATCATAGCCGGATCGGTCCGTTCTTTGCCCACGAGGACTACGTTCGCGGTCTTCACCATCGCGTCCGCCGCTTCGATGGCGGCGATGAGTCCTTTCGTTTCAACCAACCCGAGCGAATAGTCGATCATAGAGGGGGGCAAGAAAAACACGAGGCCGTCCAAAATACCGTTTTGGGACGGCCTCAGGTTTCCAGAAAGTTACTTCGAAGGTCGTTTGGGTAGAATCATTTCCACGTCGCTATGCGGACGCGGGATCACATGCACGGAGACCAGTTCTCCCACACGCTGAGCCGCCGCCGCCCCGGCATCGGTCGCTGCTTTCACCGCTCCGACATCCCCCCGCACCATGACGGTGACATACCCGCCGCCAATCTGCTCCTTGCCGATAAGCGTAACTTTCGCGGCCTTCACCATGGCATCCGCGGCTTCAATTGCACCGACCAGCCCTTTGGTTTCAACCATTCCGAGCGCGTCGAGGGAAATATCCGACATGGGGCGTCTCCTTGAAAGATGATGAATTGTGCCTCACAAACTGCCGCCAATATAAAGAATGACCCTTTGAATGTCAATACACGCCGTGGCATGCTCCCGCCGCGGAGACGAACACTCCGGCCTTGGGCAGGATCCCCGCGGCTCACGGTGGAAGAAAATCCTCCCACCCCGTTAACCTCCCCGGGTGCGGTTTAGTGAATTTCGCCGTATCTTGGAGCGGTTTTTCCAGAACCATTCCCACAATGGGCACTTCAACCATCGATCGCACCATGAAACGACTCATCACTTTCTGGATTCTTGTTATGAGCACAACGCCATCCTTCGGTCAGCATCCGCTGCTCTCCACAATCGGGCGGGAGCTATTCGATTCGTACGAAGAGTATCAACTTCCCTCCATAACCACCCGCCGCTTCACCCAGGCCAAGATGCTGGGATGGGTCAAGCCATTCCAGGATCAGGGGGTGGTGACGACCGTTTCGTTGGGCCAGTCGGCAGAGGGGCGGACGATCCCGCTCCTGACCTTCGGCGCGGGGGCAACCACCGTGCTCCTTTGGTCGCAGATGCATGGCGACGAGCCGACGGCAACGATGGCGTTGATGGACATTCTCAACTTTTTTTCCCGCGCACCGGAACACATTGTGACCACCACCATCCGCCGGAACCTGACCCTTCGGATGATCCCGATGATCAACCCAGACGGCGCGGAACGCTTCCAGCGCCGCACAGTGCAGATGATCGACATGAACCGCGACGCGCAGAGGCTGGAGACTCCCGAGGCCCGCATCCTCAAGGGGGCTCGTGAAACCTACGCCCCGCAGTTTGGGTTCAACCTCCATGACCAGGACCCACGGTACACCGTGGGTAACACCAAAAAGGTAAGCGCAATCGCCCTTCTTGCCCCGGCGTTCGATGAGTCGCGTTCCGACAACGACGGCCGGCGCCAGGCAAAACATCTGGCGGCGACCTTTGCCGCGGTGATGAGTCAGTTCATTGAAGGACATGTCTCGAAGTATGATGATACGTTCGAATCGCGCGCGTTCGGCGATAACATTCAGAAATGGGGCACCAGTACCCTTCTCGTCGAATCGGGGGGATGGGCCAACGACCGCGAAAAGATGTTCCTTCGCAAGATCAACGCTGTCGGACTCCTTGTTTCCCTGTACGCCCTGGCCAACGGCGACTACCGCTCCACGGACCTCTCGATCTACGAACATCTCCCTTTCAACACGAAATACCTGTACGACATCATCGTACGCAACGCCACGTTCCGGGCGAGCGAGACGGCTCCTGAATTGCGCGTCGACATCGGCATCACGATCGACGAGCGGAGGAACGACGACGGGGTCCTGGAGCTGGTCGCGAAGGTTGTGGATATCGGCGATCTGAGTGTCTACGCCGCGTTTGAGGAGATCGATGCGGGCGGCAGCGCTGTGGAAAGCACTTTGATCAAACTCGATGAACCGATCCCGGCGGCGTATATCGAAACCCTGAGGAAACGGTAAGAACGATCCGTTCGCGGGGGCGAATTGGGGGAGTGTCCTTTTTTCCCCGGGGGGAATGCTGCAGAGAAAAAACAACGTCATCGTGAGCGGAGTCGAACGATGCGACGAGGAGGCCAACCAGATAAGCTCTGATCCAGGGAAGGGTGCCGCTTTCTTGAGATTGGGGCACCGCTCGATTCCGGGAATGCTTGCTATCCTTGCTATCATAATGCGATTTTGTTAAGTTTCCAGTGGAGTTGTTCCTCCATTCCGAGACATCCTGCCAATCAGGGAGGGGAGCCTGCCGGGCACCGTCAATCATGGAACTAGGTTCCGGGGTTTCGTGTTGAGAGTGCTGTCGCCATTCTTCTCTCCCGCCTGATAACGAGGGATGTTCCCTGGAGGGAGCACGAAAGGCGATTCATGATTCCACTTGTTCTCGCGGTTCTTTCCCGAAGCACGAAGAAGAAGCACGCGGAGTTTGAGGCGGAAGCTCTTCCGCACATGGACGTACTCTATAACTTCGCGCTTCGCACAACGGGAAACGAGGATGACGCGCGGGACCTGTTGCAGGAAACCTATCTCAAAGCCTATCGTTTCTGGGATAAGTACGAACAGGGGACGAACATCCGCGCCTGGCTGTTCCGGATCATGAAGAATACCTACATCAACCGATACCGGAAAGAGGTTAAGGAACCGGACAAGGTTGATTACGAAACTGTTGAGAATTTTTACAACTCGATCCGCGCACAATCCTCCGATCCGAACGACCTTCAGGAAAAGCTGTACGGCAATCTCCTCGGGGACGAGGTGGCAAAGGCGCTGGAAAGCCTGCCGGATGATTTCCGGACTGTCGTGATCCTGTGCGATATCGAAGGGCTGACGTATGAAGAGATCGCGGAGTTTGTCGACCGGCCGATCGGGACGGTCCGCTCCAGGCTCCACCGGGGAAGAAAATTATTGCAGGAACAACTGTACGGATACGCAAAGCAACGCGGGTTGATAAAAACAGAAGAGAGAGACTAAGTCCTTCGATTTATACATTCGTCACCGAATGTATTCACTCAGGACTTAGTGCCGAGTGAGCATTGTATCGGAACCCCTTTATAAAACACTGAACCCTTTTTGCGAATCGAGGCACTAAGGAACAACTGGTATCACTTTCTAGAGGGTACGGCTTTGACGTGTAGTGATGTTCAGGTGTATCTTGGTGATGCCGTCGACCGGTTTCTGCCGAAGGATATCGAGCGCGCCTTTCACGCGCATCTCGGCGTCTGCACGGCATGCCGCAATGCATTCGAACTGGAGAAGCTCTCCAAGCAGATTGTCCGGGAACGGGTACGGTGGCATGCAACTCCGCCCCAGGTGTATAGCACCATCCTGAGTCTCCTGCACGAGGAATCCCTGCAACCGGAAGCATCGGGTGAGACTTGGTTCAAACGGTTTTTCACCCCGCGTTCGTTTATCCCCGCTTTGGGGGGCGGACTCGCTCTCGTGATCTTCCTTCTCTTCTTCTCCTCGCCCCAGGGAGGATTCGACCAACTGACGGTCCACACTGCCTCCAACGACGTTATCAACCGGTCGTACAAGAAATTTCTCTCTATCAGGGATGGGGAGCTGAAACCATCCATGGTTTCCTGTTTCCCGGAGTCCGTGCTCGCCTATTTCGAGCAACAAAACCCCCGCCTTTCCGTCAAGGTGTTGAACGTCCCGAACAGCGACTGGTACGGCGCCATTGCAGACGAGTATGGCGGCGTGAAATTGGCCCACGTCGTGTACAAACTGGGAGATGAAATCGTCTACGTGTTCCAGGCAAACCAATCGGAAGTCCTGAACAGCTCTTCCTTCTCCCTCCCTCCCGCAGCACTATCCGCTTTGAAACAATCCGGCTGGTACACCGACCCCGGTCACCCCGATTGCAGCGTTGTGGTCTGGATCGTGGATGAAACCCTCTGCACGGCGGTCTCCACGATGAAGAAAGATCGTCTCCTTGCGATGTTGACGACACCGTAATGTTCAGAACATATCCCTTGCCTCGCGGCTTGTATCTCCCTCTCGTTGCCTTGTTCCTGTCCCTTGTTCCTGTTCCAACCCCCATCTCCGCACAGGTTCCGTTCGATGCCATCGTCCGTTCTCATCTCCAGCGGTATCCGGCCATGGAAGCGCAGGATTGGTACAAGCTTCTCTACCAGGCAGCCCTGGGGAACGAACACCTGTTCACCGACACGACCGGGATTGGACAGTATCTCTCGCACGAACTGAAAAGCGTTCAGGCCTCCCCGGATGAACCTCTGTACGACGTCCTAACCCCGGACAGTGTTCTTGTCCGGCTTCACCTCCGCCCTTTCAAAGCGCGGAACGGCAACCCGGCGCTCTTGCTCAAGGCTATGTTCGAGACCGCCGCAACCTTTCAATCCTCTCACGAAAACCTGGAACGGTGGTGGCGCGACCTGGAGCAACTCGCAGAACATGGGGCCATTCCCTTGGACCCCGGGCGTCTTCGGGATTATTTCCAGGCGGTCCGACGGGAGGGCTTTCCCGCGAAACACCACACGGACATCTATAGACAACGATACGCACCCGCTTACCGGGTCATCCTTCGGTCTTATGTGTCGGAGCTTGCCGGGGAATAAGTCCCGAATCATCGTATTGCATTCCACCAAGTGTTTCTGTAAAGTTAGTGCAACAATCCTCCGATCATCGATGATCGATGAGATCAGGACCGTTACGCTCAACAACCATACCGGTCAATGGGGACCCCATGGAGATCACCACCACGTTCTATCCAAAGAACCGAACCGCCTGGCGCGCGTGGTTGAAGAAGCACCACGCGACAAGACGGGAAATCTGGCTCATGTACTACAACAAAAGCTCCGGCAAGCCGCGCATCCCGTACAACGATGCGGTGGAGGAGGCACTCTGCTTCGGCTGGATCGACAGCATCATGAAAAAGATCGATGCCGCGAGCTTCGCACAGCGGTTTACCCCACGCAAGCCGAAGAGCGTCTGGTCCGAGATGAACAAGGAACGGGTCCGAAGGCTGATCAAAGAGAAGAAAATGACCGCGGCCGGCCTGGCGGCATTCAACGGATCCGCCCGCCGGTCCGTGCTGAAAACCGGCACAAGCGTCCGGGCACAGAAACTCGTGATTCCTCCCTTCATCCTGAAAGCGCTTAAGCGGGATGCGATAACCTGGAAGAACTTTCAAAAATTTCCGGAATCGTATAAACGAATCCGCATCGGATGGATCGAAGGAGCGCGGCACCGCCCTAAAATCTTCCGGCAACGACTGAATTATTTCCTCAAAATGACCGCACTAAACAAACGTTACGGGATGGTGCAGTAAAAGAATGACCCACTAATCTTCACAAATCTTCATCAATCCCGGGCGCGATACCACAAATCTTAAAGCGGTCTCAGAAATCCAAAACGACTTTTTGCCTCAAGAAAAACACAGCCGGAGGGCTGAAGGCATATCACCTAGGATCGCGCAAGCGATCCACAATTTGGAGCAAAGCCTATTCCGACTTGGGCTGCAATCCATATAGTCGCCCGCTACGCGGGCGTTAACTGTAGGCCTCCGGCGGATGCGAATGTATCCTTCAACTTGGATCAACGCTGCAACCGCCTGTCAGGTTTGGCGCTGATTCTAAAAAGTAGCACGCTTCGCGTGCTTCAACGACAGGCCTCCGGCTGTGAGGATTCGTGTAGATTCGCGGGAAAAAAGCAGTGATATTCCGTCTCCATGCCCACCATCCTCGTGAACGATAGCGCCCTTGCTTTACCCGACTTTACCCTCGTCTCCGCGTCCGCGGGTTCCGGGAAGACACACACGCTGACGCTCCGTGCACTCCAGCTTCTGCTCTCCGACCGCATCCGGTCCAACGACCTCCAGAACATCCTCGCGGCAACATTTACCAACAACGCCGCCCTTGAGATGAAACAGCGCATTGTCGGCACGCTCAAGGAGGCCTCCTTCGGGAATGAGGAAACCATCGCACAACTCCGGGAGATCGTCTCCCTGAGTCCGGAGGCCCTCAAGGCACGGGCTACTTCAACCGTTGAAACTATTTTCGACCGTTACTCCGACTTTCAGGTCCAGACCATCGACAGTTTCCTGACGCGCGTGTTGAAAGTTTCCGCGCTCGAGTTTGGTCTCCCACCGCAGTTCGACCTCGTGCTCGACAGCGACGCACTCCTGGACGAAGCGTTTTCCCATTTCGCCCAGCGACTCGCAACCGATGAGCAGCAGCGCGGGTTGTTTGAAGCGCTGATCGGACTGATCAATGAAAACCGGACCGGCAAGCAAAAATTCCTTTGGAATCCATTCGACGCTGTTGCCAAAGAAGTCAAGAATCTGTACCGCCGGCTCGCTCTCCATTCCAACTCCCCATCGCAGAATGATGCACGCGCGGCGTTCCAGGAGATCGAACGGGAGTTGCTCGGCACGATCCGTGAAATCGGCACGATTGCACGGCAATCAGGGTTCGAGATCTCAAAAAACTACGCGAAGATCCTTGAAGACGCGGATGCCGGAAATGTCCACGCCTTCGCAACAAAATCGCTCGGACAGTCTGTCCTGAAGAAATCTAAGGACGCCGCAGTGATTACACAAAAACTTGAAGCGCTCCAGGAAGATGCGAAGGAGCTCCTTGCACCGTATTTCCTCGGATATGCACAACAGTACTATCAACCGTACCTCCAGACCCATCGCCTCCTCCTGGAGAGCATCGAAGCCGTCAAACAACTCCGCAGCCGAATCGACCTCGGTGATGCGAACAGGATGCTTGCCTCCTCCCTTCAACGCCAGCACGTTCCGGAGATTTATTTTTCACTCGGAGAGCGCATCAGCCATTTCCTGGTCGATGAGTTCCAGGATACGAACCCGATCCAATGGAGTGTCTTGCGGCCGCTCATCGAAGAGAGCCTCAGCAAACACGGAAGTCTCTTCCTTGTCGGGGATATGAAGCAGGCAATCTACTCGTTCCGTGGTGGTGACTGGCAGATTATGAAGCGACTGCTGACGGGGGACGAGTCGTTCCCCTCCGCACCATGCAACAACCGGACGCTCCCGCAGAACCACCGGAGCGCGGAAGCGATCGTCGATTTCACGAAGGAGGTTTTCCACACGAACGTCCCACAGCAGGTGGGAGAAGCGGTCGCGGAAATGAGCGGTCTCCGTTCTTTCGAACAGGATGTCCTTCCCGCGGCGAAGGGAACGGGATACGTCGAACTGCAATTTTTCGAACTGCCGGAAGAAGAGCCGGATGTCCCGCCGGAGCGGACGAAACTGATCGAAATTGTCAAAGGATGCAGGGCGCGTGGCTACTCGTACCGCGACATCGCCATCCTCACTCCAAAAAATAATCATGTTGTCGCGGTGAGCGGCTGGCTGAACGCGGAGGGGATCCGTTTCCTCTCGCACAGCAGTCTCGATATCCGGACCCGCACCATCACCGGCGAGATCCTTTCACTGTTGAAATTCCTCGACTCCCCCATCGATGACCTGGCGTTTGCCTCGGTCTTGTTAGGCAGGCTTTTCCATGGCGGGGGTGTGGGCGTGGAAGAAATGCGGGACCTCCTCTTCCGCCATCGCACGTCGGGGGGGCCCCGGCAAGCTCTTTATACCGCATTCCGCACAGCATATCCGGACTTGTGGGAACAGCGGCTGGAACATCTGTTCAACATCGTCGGCTACATGCCGGTGTACGATCTGGTGTCTGAGATCTACAAGCAATTCCGCGTGTTCAACACGTTTCCGGAGGAAGAGGCCGCTCTCGTCAAGCTGCTCGAGATGATCCGGGAATTTGAGACGACGGGATTGAATAACCTGAAGGACTTCCTGAGCCATGCAGAAGAGGAATCGGCGGATGCGAAATGGGATATCGCCGTTGCACCGGGCGAGGACGCAGTCACGGTTATGACGGTCCACAAAGCAAAAGGACTCGGCTTTCCGATTGTGATCGCTCTTCTGTACGACGCCGTCCCCCGCCCCGAAAACATGTTCATCGAAGAACACGATGACGCAATTGAACTCCTGCGCATCACCAAAGCCGGCGCGGAAAAAAGTCCGGATTTGGCGACCGTGTACAACAAGCACAAGGCCCTCCAGTTGGTGGACGAGCTGAACAAGCTCTATGTCGCTCTTACGCGCTCGCGGCTGGAGCTGTATGTCCTTTCCATGAAAGCAACAAAGGGAGATTCTCCTTCCCGGTATTTTCCTCCGGACGGATACACAAAAGGAGTTCAGGCACCTTTTCAAAAAAAGGCGAAGCCGGAACAGCGTGAGATGATCCTCACGCACCCATATACACGGGGACTCCGGCAGGCGGCTGAAGGCCATCGGATCGGACTGGAGGAAACGAAACGGGGCGACTTTATCCATAACATCCTTGCACGCATCGAGTACGCTGAACCTTCGATAAACGACCAGGTCGAGAACGCACTGCACTCGCTTGGAAGCGATATACGCGCATCGTTCGATCTCCTCTCCATGAAGGAACGCGTCCTGAAGCTCCTCAATCATAACGACCTCTCCCCCTCTTTCATGCGGAAGGAAGGACGGAGGGTGCTCAACGAACAGGATGTCACGACCGCAGAGGGGGAACTCTACCGTATCGACCGGCTCGTGGTCGATCCGGACACCGTCACGGTGATCGACTACAAGACCGGCAAGGAGAATTCAGATTACCGGACGCAGGTTCAACGGTATATGACAATCGCCCGGAATCTTTTCCCTGGCCGCACTGTGCATGGGTACCTCGCCTACATCGACCTGAACCTGGTGAGGGAATTGAACCTATGAGCACCGTCAGAATCATAGGCCCCGGGGAACCGTTGATCGACTCGGTTGCAGCGTTGCTGCATCCTGAGGAACGCGACTATTCCCGCTCAATCGTTGTCTTCCCAGGAAAACGTCCGGCCCACTTTCTCCGGAAGGCCCTTGGTGAACGGAACGGCTCCGCCATCATTCCTCCCCGCATTTTCTCCATCGATCACTTTATCGAATTTCTGCACGCCGAGGCGACAGGGACACAGGTGCAGGCAATCGACCCCGTGGACGCTGTCGCGCTTCTTTACGATGTGCACAGCGGACTTGAACCGAAGCTCGGGAATCAATCGTTCCTTTCGCTCGACGCGTTCCTCCCGCTCGCACTCCGGTTGTTTGGTGAGCTTGAGGAGGTTGCCCTGGGGGACCTCTCCGACCGGAGGATCCGGGAAACCCTCTCCACCGTCGATTACCCGAAGTTTCATTCCCTCGGTTCGTACTATGAGCGGTTCTACGCGGAAGCAGCCGCCCGTAGATTCGTTACACGATCAATGATGTACCGAGCTGTGGCGGACCGGTTCCATGAAATCGACCTCTCATCCTATAACCGGATCGTCCTTGCTGGGTTCTACGCGTTCACCAATGTCGAGCGACGGATCGTTGTCCACCTCCATGCTCTGAACAACGTCACGCTCCTTTTCCAGAGCGGGATGGGACTCAACCGTCAGCTCGAGCGATTATCAATTGACATACCGGAATCTGAGTTCTCTTCCGCCGATGACGCGGGCAGCGAACCCGTTGTCCACTTTTACAAGGCGCCTGACGCGCATGGCCAAGTCCTCGCCCTGGCGACAACGTTGCAGGAACGATTGAAGCGGGGAGAGCGGTTGGACGAACGGACCGCCGTCGTCCTCCCCTCGGCGGAAGCCCTCTTTCCCGCACTCCATCTCCCCCTCTCGCTCCTTGAGGAGGAGACGTACAACATCTCGCTCGGGTATCCGCTGGAGCGGACGCCGGTCTATGGTTTCCTCAACAACCTGATGGAGCTCGTCGCCGGCTCATTCAACGGCAAATTCCCAGCCCAGGCGTATGTCCGCTTCATCCTCCACCCTTACACCAAGAACATCCGGTTCGAGAAACGCTCGGATCTTACGCGCATCATCGTCCACTCGATCGAGGAATATTTTGCGGAACGGAGCGCACGGCAGTTCCTCGATCTCCGGGAGCTTGAGAATGACCGCGAGCTTGCAGATTTTATCCTCCGCGCGTTGCGGGGAACGGACTCACCTCCCGGAGCGGATCAGCTCCGAACCCACTTGAAAACAATCCATGATAACACGATCCGGAAGTTCATGGCATTTGATTCGTTGGGGGAGTTTGCACGCAATGGAATCGCGGTTCTTTCGTATATCTCGGACACCAGCACCGCGAACCTGCACCAGTTCTTTGGGCCGTACGCGCAACAGCTCATCGAGGTGCTGGACGGCGTCTCCCGGTCGCTCCTGGCCGGGAAGCGGTTCGAGTTCGATGCCGGCTATTTTGCTTTCTTCCATCAGTACGTGGCCGCGCAGTCCGTCCCCTTCCCCGGCACGCCGCTCCACGGACTCCAGGTACTCGGCCTGCTCGAAACGCGCAACCTGAAGTTCGACACGGTGTACCTCCTCGACGCAAACGACGATGTCCTCCCGTCGAAACCGGGGGACGACCTCCTCCTGCCGCAGCCGATCCGGAAGATCCTCGGACTCGAAACGAACCAGGACCGCGAGCAATTGGCCGAGTATTACTTTAACCTCATCGTTGACGGCGCGAAAGAAACACATCTGTTTTACACCGAGACGGAGTCCGCCGGGAAAGAGAAGAGCCGGTTCGTGCAGAAGTTGATCTGGAACAGGGAACGCCAGGCCGGGAGGTTACTGGCAGCGGAACTTGAGCAGGTCGCGAAATATTCTGTCAGCCTTGTCAGCACCCTGCCGGATGCAATTCCGAAGACCGAGGAGATGGTAAAGTTCCTGCGCGGCCAAACTTTCAGCGCGTCACAGCTCGATACCTACCTCGCATGCCCGATCAGGTTCTATTACCAGAATGTCCTTCGGCTCCGCGAGAGAAGAGAAACATCCGATGATCTCGACGACCGCGATATCGGTAGTCTTGTCCACCGCATCCTTGCGGACTTTTTCAAGCCGGTCATGAACAGGCGGCTTACACCGGGGGACCTGAACGAAGCGCGGCTCGATGAAACAATCGACCGTTGTTTCCGGGAAGAGTATGGTGAGGAGTTAATCGGTCCGGCCCACTTCTTCAAGAAGCAAGTGACCCTGCAACTGAAGAAATTCATGGCGTGGTATCAACTCCCCCTCCTCCAGAACCACGAAGTGACTGTAGAAGGGACGGAGGTGTCTCTGCAAGCGGAACTCGGTGGGGTCATCTTCACCGGGCGCATCGACCGGATGGAGAGCCGGGATGGGAAGACGTGCATCATTGACTACAAGACCGGCTTCAACGACAGCCGCGTCCGGATCAGGTCCGGGAAGCTCAACCCGAACGACCGCGCGACGTGGCGCAAGGCGATCGGTTCGTTCCAACTGCCGATCTACATGCTCCTTGCAGCCCGCGCCGGCGGAAAGAACCTCAACGAGATCCTTCCTCTTTACCTCTTCCTC
Organism: Ignavibacteria bacterium UBA6688; assembly: GCA_002454845.1. Taxonomy (GTDB): domain Bacteria; phylum Bacteroidota; class Ignavibacteria; order UBA10030; family UBA10030; genus UBA6688. Next base: position 37,130 of record DKJQ01000161.1, on the reverse strand, counting down.
GGCAACCCCGACGCCGGACCAAAAACCGAAGCAGGCATTGAAAACGACGAGCAAACAGCCGCGGAGGTTTACAGGGAGGTCGAGCGGGTTATTATGAACATGATGATGAACGAAATTTTCGACGCAAAGGTCCCCTTCGGCCCAACCGACACGCCGCACAAGGATTGCCCCACTTGTCCCTACAACACCATCTGCGGTACGCAATGGGTGCGCGGCTGGCGTGGTTAGTGGGCGCTAGACCTGACAGGTGTCAAAAACCTGTCAAGTCTTTCACGCGGGGGTGGTGCGTTTGTTTTATAAAATCCCCGTCATGCTAGCCGGAGGCTTATTAATAACGCACGCGACAGCGTGCGACTTTTTGGATCCCTATTCAGTATCCATTGCGCGCCTGCGTCAATAAACCAGGTTGACAATCGGGGGGGAGGCTGGCTTGATGTGGATCCCGAACCACGGTGTTTTGTAGCCCGCCTTTATTGAGTTTCTTTATTTAGGTAAATGTACGAATTGACAATGAAACCAATTCTCTTCTCCTTTATGGCCGGAGGCCTACAGATGAAGCACGCGAAGCGTGCTCCTTTTTGGATACCGGCCAGGCCTCAATCACCGCACCGTGTACCGCACAACATTCCAGGAGCTCCCGCATGCGTTCTCTTTGCCATGTTGCTTTTGTTCTCATTCTTTGTTCCACTGCAACGGTTGCGCAGGAGTGGTCGCCGTTGAGCTTCACGGCCGCGGGGGGGGTGTCGCTCCCGACCAAGCCGCAGGCATTTGCCGATTATTGGTCTCTCGGTTTTAACGGCGGTGCGGCGGGCGGGTATTCTGTGGCGCGCGCGTGGACGCTCGTGGGCTCGGTCGATTATAACTATTTTGGGTTTGATGAGGAGCAATTCCTCAAAGCCCTCGGGTACGAAGACGCAGGACTTCACACCTCGGGGGGCGCTGCTTCCATCCTAACCCTCACCGGAGGCATCAAATACGCCCTGATAACGCGGGAGGATTCGGAGTCTCCTTACCTCATCGGGACCGTCGGCTTCTTTCGTGTCACCAGCAGTGATATCACGGTCTCCGACGACCAGTCGAGCGTCACGTTCCCCGGTGACTCGGAGAACGCACTCGTCCTCCTCTTCGGCGCGGGAGTCGATATCCCCTCGGGCAGCAATATCAATTTCTTCTTTGAAGGAAAATTCGGCATCGGGTTTACGAAGAATGAGAGTACCACCTTTGTGCCGGTGAAGGTTGGAGTACGGTTAAGATTGTATTCGATCGGAAGAAACACAAAAAAATCTGAAAAGATGATGGATTTCCTCTGTGTGCCTTTCTCCTCCTCTGTTGTTTTCTATGTAATGTTTTACTCCTTCATTGAAGGAAGAAACTAACTATGAAACCGTTCACGTTTAAGCTCCTCCTCCCGCTGGCCTTTTGCCTCTCCAATGCCCCGGCACAACAACCACCCAGCTTTACGCACGCCGACAGCCTCCGCGGCATGATGAGTCCCGAACGGACCTGTTACGATATCACTTACTATCATCTCGACATCAAGGTCGATACCGCGGCACGCGCGATCAGCGGCTCCAACCGGATCGTTTTCCGTGCCGTCAATGACTTTGATCGGATGCAGGTCGATTTGTTCGAGAATATGAAAATCGACCGGATCGAAGGGGACGACGAAAAGACTCTCTCATACACCCGCGACGGAAATGCATTCTTCATCTCCTTCCCCCATAAACTTAAAAAGGGAACGACCCACGGGGTGACCATTTACTACTCCGGTGCGCCGCAGGTGGCGGCCAACCCGCCCTGGAGCGGCGGGTTCACCTGGACGAAGGACAAGGAGGGAAACCCCTGGATCGCCGTGACATGCCAGGAAACCGGAGCGAGTCTCTGGTGGCCGAACAAGGACCACCAGTCGGATGAACCGGACAGCATGCTCCTGAGCCTCACCGTGCCGGCGGGACTGACGAATATCTCCAACGGCCGGCTGCGGGCAACCACGGAACTCGACGGCGGATGGACGCGCTTCGACTGGTTCATCAGCTACCCGATCAACAGTTACAATGTCACGGTAAACATCGGCCAGTTTGCGCACTTTGGTGAAGTGTTCGATGGGGTCGAGAAACTGACGCTCGATTACTACGTGAAGCCGTACAACCTGGAGAAGGCAAAGGAACATTTCAAGCAGGTGAGGCCGATGATGGAGTGTTTTGAAAAACACTTCGGACCGTATCCGTTCCCGCGCGACGGGTACAAGCTGGTCGAATCCCCCCACTTGGGCATGGAACATCAGAGCGCAGTAGCATATGGGAACAACTACGTGCAGGGGTACCGTGGCACCGGCTCTTCGGACGTGGGGGTGAAGTTCGATTTCATCATCATCCACGAGACGGCGCACGAGTGGTGGGGGAACAGCGTCACTTCCCAGGATATTGCCGACATGTGGATCCATGAAAGCTTCGGCGCGTACGCGGAGGCAGTGTACGTGGAGTCCCTCTTCGGGTACAAGGAGGCGATGAAGTACGTCAACGGAAAGAAGCCCAACGTCCAGAACCGTTCCCCGATCATCGGCACGTACAGCGTCCACAAGCGCGGGGCGGGGGACATGTACGACAAGGGACAGCTTGTTCTCAATACCCTGAGACATGTCATCGGTAACGACAAACTTTGGTGGAAGATCGTGATGGGGCTCGCGGTCGATTTTCGGCATTCGATCGTCACGGCGGAGGATGTGTTTGGGTACATCAACAAGAAAGCCGGGAAGGATTACGGAACCTTCTACGATCAGTATTTCAAGAAGTCGAAGATCCCCGTGCTCGAGTTGATGCTGACGAAGAGCGGCGAGGATGTCACGCTGCGTTACCGCTGGGGAGCAGATGTGGAGGGATTTGCCATGCCGGTGAAGGTCACGACCGCAAAGGGGACCTATTCTTTCATCTACCCGACTACTTCGTCACAAACACTCAACCTGAATGGCCTGAACCCGGACGACTTCCGCGTTGCCGAGGAGATGTTCTACGTGGATGTCCGGCTGCGGACTCTGTACCTGGATCCGAAGAGGGGGATGCCGTAATAAAACCGGTCATCCCAGCCAGCCGGAGGCCTATTAACTGAAGAACGCGATAGCGTTCTACTACTTGGAACCTTGATTCGGGAGCGAGAGGCCGCCGCAGGCTTATAGAAGCTGCGTCATCCCGAACTCTCCTACAACGTACCCTCCCTGACTTGATTCGGGATCTAAACAAGGCCCAGTTTCTTAGCGCAGGCTCGGGACAGATGCCGAATAACTGCATTTCGGCATGACGGTGGTTTTGGGGGGCCGGCTTGGTTTGTTGACGTTGGCCCAGGTGCTCGACACTCTTCGCGGTTCGTTCTTCATAAGCCAAAACAGGAACAATTATGAAATTCTCTTTCATGGTAATTCTGGCCGTCTCACTCTTTCTCCCCTCTTGCCGTCCAACCGAAGACCAGCCCCGCACCCCGGAAGGCTGGCGGCTCGTCTGGCAGGACGACTTCAACGACAACCGTCTCGACAAAGAAAAATGGAATGTTCTGCTGCGCGAACACAGCAAGCATAATGAACTCCAGTACTACCTCCCGGACGAAGTATATCTCGAGCAAGGCAATCTGCGCATGCGGAGCCAGGTGAGAACGTACGGATCGAAGAAGTACACCAGTGGCCGGCTCGACACTAAAGGAAGGTTTAGTCCGACCTACGGCCGTTTCGAGATTCGCGCAAAACTCCCCGGGGGCAAAGGCCTTTGGCCCGCCCACTGGCTCTTTCCCCAGAACCGGAACTACGAGATGGAGTACCTCATGGCCGAAGCGGTCGCCAACGGGAAGGAGCGGCTGATCCCCGAAGATCGCCCCTGGTACAGCGAGATCGATATCATGGAGTTCCTGGGACATGAGCCAAACGTTCTGTACGGAACGCTCCATTACTACTCGTTCGACGGACAGAAGAAAACGAGCTCGGGGACACTCCGGGACGAGACCGACTATACGAAGGATTTCCATCTCTATGTGCTGGAGTGGGAGCCCGACTCGATCCGCTGGTATGTGGACGACCGGCTTATCCATGCGACCACGGACGGGATCCCGCATACGCCCCACTACCTGATCCTCAACACGGCGGTCGGGGGCGGCTGGCCCGGCGACCCGGATTCAACAACCGTCTTCCCGCAATATCATGACGTTGATTATGTGCGCGTGTATCAGAGGAGTGAGTATTTTTGAGAAAGCTTGGCCGGGAATTGCCACAGAGGTACAGAGCACACAGTTGCTCTGAGCCTTCATCCAACAACCCTCTCATTTCTTACGCGGCGGTTCGAAGACCTGCTCAATCGTCGTCCCGAACGCCGCGGCGATCTTGAAAGCGAGCGGAAGCATCGGATCGTACTTGTCGTTCTCGATCGCGTTCACTGTCTGGCGCGACACCTCCACGATCCGGGCAAGCTCCTCCTGCGATATGTTCCGGGCCTCGCGCAACTCTCGAATCTTGTTCTTCATCGGTTTTGCCTCCGCGCAAGCACGGGCCCCAAAAAGTAAAACGTCGGCAGCATCGCCCAGACGTGACGGTAGCTGAGGTCCTCCGGCGGAGGTTTGATCGCGATCTCCCACAGCATCCAGCAGAACGGGGCCGCCCGCGACATTGTCATGAGAGCCTCCCAGACCATGAGACTGGAAGAACAAGAGAACACGGAAGAGCGATTGCAGGGGGTAATACGGGATCGGACCTGCATACTGAAACAAGACATGCCGAAGTATCTTTGGGATGAGACCCCAACCCCACCGCATCTTGCACGACTCACCGTTCATTATTCCCATGAATGAGAACAGCCCGGTTGTTTTTTTTCTTTGCGCCCCGTACATTGACGTCGCGTACCCCGGGTTCAAAACGGTGCTCTCCCTCCATCACTTCCCCGGTCGCGAAGGTGCTTCGCTTCCTTAGATTCGAGGTACACGCGTGGCTGCATCTGCAGCGTGATTTTCATCTGGTTCGTAGCCTGCACTGTCGGCGGGGAACTTCTCTCACCCGCAACTCTTCAGAGCAGGAGGAGCGGCAGTTATGAATATTCTCCTCGTCAACCCCACCTACCCGGAAACATTCTGGAGTTTCAAACACGCGCTTAAATTCGTCTCGAAGAAAGCAAGTCTCCCGCCGCTCGGCTTGCTAACTGTTGCGGCCATGCTTCCTTCCGGCTGGACGAAACGCCTTATCGATTTGAACGTCCGAACGCTGCGCAATGAAGATCTTCTCTGGGCGGATCTCGTCTTCCTCAGCGGTATGTCGATCCAGGAACGTTCCGCGCGAGAGATCATCGCCCGATGCAAATCGTTCAACAGGACGGTCGTAGCCGGCGGACCGCTTTTCACCGCGCGGTCCGGGGAATTCGAAGAGGTCGATCACCTGGTCCTGAATGAAGCTGAGCTGACGCTCCCGCCGTTCCTCGACGATCTTCGCCTCGGCCGCGCGGGCCATACTTACCGCACCGACAGATGGGCCGACATTGGTTCCTCTCCCATTCCCCTCTGGAATCTCCTGGATCAGCGACGGTACGCCTCGATGAACGTACAGTATTCGCGCGGTTGTCCGTATGATTGCGAGTTTTGCGATATTACAGTGCTGTACGGCCGGGTGCCACGGACGAAAGGGTCGGAGCAGTTCCTTGCGGAGATCGAGGGACTTTATACTTCCGGTTGGAGGGGAAACGTGTTCCTCGTAGACGACAATTTTATCGGTAACACGAAGAAACTGAAAAAGGAAATCCTGCCTGCCCTGATCCGCTGGATGGAGCAGCACAACCATCCGTTCGCCCTCTCCACGGAGGCCTCCCTTAACCTTGCCGACGACGAGGAGCTGATGTCGTTGATGGAGCGGGCGGGGTTTGACGCCGTGTTTGTCGGTATCGAGTCGCCACACGAGGGGAGCCTCGCGGAATGCAACAAACTCCCGAACAGAAACCGCGACCTGATTGCGTCGGTCAGAAAGATCCACGACCACCGGCTCCGCGTGAACGGCGGATTCATCGTCGGGTTCGACAGCGACCCGGCAACGATCTTCCGGAAAATGGCAGAGTTCATCCAGGAGAGCGGGATTGTGACCGCCATGGTGGGACTCCTCAATGCCCCTGTCGGCTCGAAGCTCTACCAGAGGCTGGGCAAAGAGGGAAGGTTGCTCGGCACCATGAGCGGTGACAATACCGACGTTTCGATGAACTTCATCCCCCGCATGAGCCGGGAAAGCCTGGTCAAGGGATACCTGGACATCCTCGGGTCAATCTACACGCCGAAGCAGTACTATGCGCGGGTGCGGCATTTTCTTCGCACGTTCAAGCCGCCGCGAGTACGCTCCCCGCGCGTCCAATACACAGACCTCCTGGCGCTGTTGAAATCGACCGTATGGCTGGGGGTCATCGGAAAGGAACGCCTGCAATACTGGAGATTGTTCCTCTGGACTCTCTTCACACGCCCGCGGCTGTTCCCTCTGGCGATCACGTTCTCGATCTACGGGTACCATTTTCGCAAGGTTCTCGAGAGCCAGTTGGCGCGGGCGTAGTACGCAATGATTCCTGTTTCCAATTTTGAGTCGAGGGCTTACTCAGCTTCCTTGCTCCACGTTCGATACCCCCGTTCTGTAATCAATTGCACACCGTCCATCCCCCCTCCCCGGTGACCCATTTCCCCACATCCCGCTTGTGTGATCCGAACACGCCAGACTTTCACAACGGCAATGGTTTTGTGTCACCCATGATTTTTGATATATTGGACGAGAGATAGAATCACTTCCAGATCTGCAACGGTTGCAGGGCGATAAGGCTTTCAAGGACTGTTCACCTCTCTGAAAGGTTACGTATGACAAAGAAGAAAAAGTCTGTCGACTGGCGCACCCTCAAACCCGGAACCACCTCGGTCTGGGCCGGTGAACTTGAACAATTTCCGTACGGCGCGACGCAGGTCCCGGTGGTCCACGGCGTCACCTTCGCCTATGACGATGTCGATGCATGGATGAAGGTCGCCCTCGGGCAACAGGAAGGGCATATCTACAGCCGGAATACCAATCCCACGGTAAGTGTGTTCGAGGAAAAAATCCGTATCCTGGAAGGGGCGGAGGCAGCAACGAGCTTTGCCACCGGCATGGCGGCAATCAGCAATACGCTGTTCACTCTCCTCTCACCCGGCCAGCGGGTCGTCTCCATCAAGGATACTTATGGGGGGACGAGCAAGATATTTCTGGAATTTCTCCCCCGCTTCGGTGTGGAGGTGATGCTCTGTGATACGGAAGACCATGAAAAGATCGAGCGCGAAGTTTCGAAGGGGTGCCAGGTCCTGTACCTCGAAACTCCGACAAACCCCACGCTCAAGATCCTCGACCTGGAGCGGCTCTCCCACGCGGGTGCGTCTGCCGGAGCGACGGTGGTAGTCGACAACACCTTCGC
>DKJQ01000161.1:7736-29572 GCA_002454845.1 Ignavibacteria bacterium UBA6688 | reverse complement strand
GGCCATTCGGACGCGATGGGAGGGGCTGTCTGCGGCAGCAAAAACCTCATACAAAGAATTTTTCATTTCCGGGAGATCACAGGCGCGTCGCTCCATCCCATGTCAGCCTACTTACTCCTGCGCGGAATGAAGACGCTTGAGCTTCGCGTGCATCGACAGGGGGAGAGCGCCCTGGAACTGGCGCGGTTCCTCGAGCAACATCCAAAAATCGACCGCGTGTTTTATCCCGGCCTGGAGTCTCATACCGGACATGAAATTGCCCGGCGCCAGATGAGGAGCTTCGGCGGCATTCTGAGTTTCTCCCTCAAAGGAGCATCCGCGAACGTGAACGCGTTCCTTGAACGCCTCAAGTTTGTTCACCTTGCGGCCAGCCTCGGCTCGGTCGGAACGCTCGCCGGTCCGCCCAAAACCACGAGCCACGTTGAGACGTCCGAACAGGAACGAAGGGAACTCGGCATTCCGGAGAACCTGATCCGCTATTCAGTCGGGATTGAAAACGTTGAGGATTTGAAAGCCGACCTGGAATCGGCACTCGCGGGCTTGTGATCCACAACACATTTCCCGGTTGATATTCGGTAATCCATACGCTATCTTAAACGTTGTCATGATCCAAAAAACTTTAGTTCACAAACCTCTTAATATTTCACGGAGTTTTTATATGAAAAGATTAGCTCTTATTGGTTTTGTCGTGTTGTGTGCGGTTGCTGTCTCCTCCGCCCAGATTGGCCTCAAGGCAATCGGTGGCGGCGTCGGTTTTACTTCCGTAAATTTCACTTCCGGATCGGGAAGTGAGTCTCTGGGGGGGCTTGGCCTTGGTGTCGCGGCAAATCTTGGAGAAGTAACAAAAGGACTTTTTCTGGTTCCCGAGGTGGGGTATTGGAGTGCTTCAAAGGACTTTGACGGAGTAGAATGGTCCGTCAGTGATTTCTTCATCAATGCGAACGCTTCCTATCGATTCGCAACGTCTGGTGCGCTCACTCCTTATGCCGGAGGCGGACTGGGTCTCAATTTCTTGAGCAGTACCGTTGATATTCCCGCGGAGCCCCCCTTCTTCCCGGGCGGCGAGTTCTCCGCCTCTGAGACGCAACTTGGCATCAATCTTTTTGGTGGGGCAGCCTACGCTTTGAACAACAAGATGTCCCTCGGTGGTCAATTCCGCTATGTCATCAGTTCCGATGCGAATCATCTGATGATACTTGCGACGTTCATGTATAACCTTGGCGGTATGTAAGATCTCTTCTTTGTTGCATTTCGCAGTGAAGCGCTCCCTTGTGGAGCGCTTTTTTTTGTACTCTTTGTTGATTTTCCGATTTTTGCCAATTCGACCCTGTTTTTATTCCCTTTTTTTTTGTAAGTAGTTGTGCCAGTTGATTTGGAATCGGCGATCACACATTATACCGCGTTTCTCTATACTGCACTTCCTTGTAGAACTCAAGGAATCATGATAAACCATTCATTTATTACTATCCTAAAATTCATGTTTCGTGTGTTGAGCGTGTTGCGCGGGTGACCGGTTACGCTATGACAACTAATTATTTGTTTTTCCTCGCGTGCCTTCTTCCTGTTGTCTTCATCCTGATGATCTCTGGACGTGACCTTCCTCCGACCCGGTGGCCGGGAGCAACCGCGGAAAGCCTCTCCGTCGCTGCCCGGGAAACAACGCTCTTTGTTTGGGAGCGCTTCCCGGGGAACCCGGTATTCCCCGCCACACCCGGCACTTGGCGCGAGTCTCAGACAGCCAATCCCGATCTGCTCCTGATTGGCAATACGTATTTCATGTATTTCCGTGGTCAGCGGGATGGACATGACAGGATCGGCGTAGCCACTATTTCCAGAGAACAGTTCGACGGCGTCACCTGGAATATCCAACCAGAGCCGATCATCGATGTCGGGCCGCCGGGATCATGGGACGAATCACATGCCCTCGATCCGGCGACAGTCATTGTGGGCGGAAAGATCTTTCTCTACTACACCGGGGTAAGCCCGCGGGCAGACAGAGCTATTTGTCTCGCCGTCTCGGAGAATGGTCTCCACTTCACGAAGTATGAACAGAATCCCGTCATCATCGGCGGCGCACCGGAGGTCGTCTACCGGGACGGTGTCTTTTTCCTCTACTACTGGAAGGAAGTCCCGGGCAAGAAGGGCTTTCAAATTCACTACGCCACCTCCCATGACGGTTACCGGTTTACGGAACCGGTTCGCTCTCTCGCACTTCCAGTGGGAGAGGCGGGGAACTGGGACAGCTTCACGGTCGAGACACCGCGCATCTTCTTTGAATCGGGACTGTACTATATGATCTACTGCGGCTCGGATCAGCACAAAGATTATCCGTTTCATGCCAGCCTCGCGACATCGAGAGATCTTATCCATTGGAAAAAATATTCCGCCAATCCCATCTTCAGCCGGGGGCCGGCAGGAGCGTGGGACGAAGGGGCAATCTGGTTCACCACGGTGGAGAAGATCGACGAAACCTACTACATGTGGTACGAAGGATACGGAGGCGGTTCATCCCGCACGGTGCCGTATGGAGATTACTTAAAAGGGGGAATGTCACAAGTGGGGATGGCCACGATGAAAGCACCGTTCTTTTACGTTCGACCCGATGGTCGGTAGAGGGGGATGATTGACTGTCGTCCCAATTCTTTTCTCATTATAGACAATCGACTTCTTCTTCGGATTGAAATCGCTTCGGCCTCGTACAGGGCCTGTCTTTTTGCCACCCCCGGCTGACCACACAAACGGCGGGCAAGCGAGCGATTGGAACGATGCGAAGAAGCTGTTGTTCATGAAATAATTCGAAGGTCTTCGTGTGTTTTCGTTCAGGTGGTTCACCGGACGCTCCAGGTCATCCTCTTTCCCCTTCAAAGGCTGAACTATGAACCGAAGGCCATTCCCCATCCCTTTCAAAACCGCCCTTCTCTATGCCCTAGTGGGTGGGGTGTGGATCTTTCTTTCCGATTGGATGTTGGAGACCTTCACAACGGACGCCGCTCCGTTATCATCCCTCCAGACATATAAAGGATGGTTGTTCGTCGCTGTAACCGCTTTCCTGTTGTACTTTCTGTTGCGGAGAGAGTTCGGCGCGCTCGAACGGGCGGAAAGGACCGCACGGGAGAACGAGCGACGGCTCCTCGAGATGTTGCAGAATCTCCAACTCATCGCCATGATGCTCGACATGAGCGGCAGGATCACCTTCTGCAACAACTACCTGCTGAACCTGACCGGATGGAGGCGAGAGGATGTCCTCCATAAGGACTGGTTTCAGACCTTCATTCCAGAGTCCAAAGAGTCGGTGAGATCGACATTTTTTGAAACCCTCGCCGCTGGAAAGATCCCGCCCCATTATCAGAATCCCATCCGGACAAAGAGTGGCGAGCTCCGTGAGATCCTCTGGAACAACACGATGCTGCGGGATGCAGCAGGAGCCCTCATCGGGACTGCCAGCATCGGCGAGGATATTACCGAGAGGATGCGGGGGGAAGAGGCGAAGAAAAACCTCGAGGCTCAATTGCAGCAGGCCCAGAAGCTCGAAAGCCTTGGAAGGCTTGCCAGCGGCATCGCTCACGACTTCAACAACATCCTTGGTATCATCATCGGCCATTCGTCCCTGCTCGAACAACTCCCTCCCAGCCCGGACAACATCAAGCGCAACACAGGCGCGATCACAAAAGCTGGTCAGCGCGGCGCGGCCCTCGTCAAACAAATGCTGACGTTTGCCCGAAAAACCGATGTCGTTTTTGAATCGCTCCGCATCAACGAGATCGTCGAAGAAGTCGTGAGCCTTGTGCGAGAGACGTTCCCAAAATCTATTACGCTCGCCGTCCACTTCGAAAAGGACCTCCCCCCCATTGAAGCCGATGCAACACAACTCCATCAGGTGCTGTTAAACCTTTGTGTCAACGCACGGGACGCGATGCCGGACGGCGGAACACTCACCATCAGCACTCACCGTTCATCGGGGAGGGAGCTTTCCCCATTGTTCCCCGAGGCGAATGCGATGGAATATGTGGGATTCGCTCTCTCCGACACGGGGAATGGGATGGATAAGGTCACCCAGGAACGGATCTTTGAGCCGTTTTTCACGACCAAGGAGCGGGGAAAGGGAACCGGGCTGGGACTTTCTCTCGTCTTCGGCATCATGAAATCACACGGGGGATTTATCGATCTCCGGACCGAACCGGGCAAGGGAGCGACCTTCTCTTGCTACTTCCCGGTGCAACCTGACTTGCGCTCAAACAACGAGGGAACGGTCGGGACCGCCGAAGCAGTCCCGGGAGGCACGGAGACTATCCTCCTGGTCGAAGATGAAGAGTCCTTGCGGGAATTGATTGGTGGCCTTCTCCAGTCGAAGGGGTACACCGTGTTAAAAGCCGCAGATGGTCCGGAGGCGCTGAAACTGTACCTTCAGCACCGGGGAGTAATCCGGCTCGTTCTTTCGGATATGGGATTACCCGGGCTCAATGGCCATGAACTCTATAGTCAATTGAAGGAACTGGATCCCGGACTTTGCATGATCTTCGCAAGCGGTTCGACCGAACCCGGGTTGAAAGGACAACTTCTTGCAGAGGGGGTGCGGGATTTCATCCCGAAACCGTACCACCCGCACGAACTACTCCTCGCCGTTCGCAAGGCCCTGGAAAACGATTCGAAGTCAGGGGCTTTGGAGCAGAAGGGTGGTCCAAGAACGGATGCGTGAAGTCGGTAGTTCTCTTTTCAAAAGATTTGGATTCTTTCTTCCCTCTCTCTTACTCTTTCTTCTCGCTCTCCTTTTGATTACATTCGAACTGTTCCCTTCTCACCACCATGTCCTCCAAACGAGCACCGCAACCGAGATCCTCGGCACGACGAACTAAACCGGCGATATCAGACTCCGAGATCGACGTTCTGAAAGTATTCGTCCATTCGACTTTCGGCAGCAATCAACATCGGGGGAACACCGATGCCGAGGTTTCCTTCGGGGAGGTCCGTGTCGACTTTCTTCGTCAGGAGTGGTTTAGAAACGGGCGACTTGTTCAGGCCTCGGTGCGCGAGTTTCACCTGCTGAAGTACTTTCTTCTCCATGAAGGCGAGGTTTTGTCACGCGAACAGTTGCTCCGTGATGTTTGGGGCTTTAAAGAAGCACCCGAGACCCGGTCGGTTGACAATTACGTTCTCACCCTGCGCAAGAAGATCGAACCAGACCCCTCCTCCCCTAGACATATTCTTACGTTGCGCGGAGCGGGGTACAAGTTCGTTCGCTGATCCCTTTCTATGACATGGGATTGACCCTGATTTGACACAGTTTTGACACACGACCGGTGAAATCCCGCAACATTCGCTTCCATTCCGCCGTTAAACCTGAAAGATGGTTCACGTTCTTCATGGAGGAGGTATGAAGCGCATCCCTATTCTTCTGCTCTTGATCTGGCTCGTGCCGGCAACCGCTCTTCCACAAAGCGAGCAGATCGTCACTCGCACCTTCACGACTCTGCATGGTCTTCCCTTGAATCGCGTGCAGGCAATTCACCAGGACTCGTCGGGTACTTTGTGGGTGGGAACGGCCGGCGGATTGAGGGTCCTGCATAACGGTCGGTTTCATACATTGCACGACTTTCTCATGTGGGGAGAACGGTTCAACGTTTCCATCCATGCCATTGTGCCGGGGCGATCGCGGCGCGATTTGTTTGTCGCCGGGTCCCACAGCGGGGCGACTGCATACCTCCACAGGTCGTATGCCCCCTTGCGCGAAGGTCTGAGTGAATTCTCTGTGGTGCCTGAAATTCCGAATCTCCGGCAGGAGACCGTTGAATTTCTTTCGACGCTTGAGTCATCTCGCGGCGAAGTCCTGTTTGGATCTCGGAACAACGGTCTTTGGATTCGGAGCTCTTCAGTCAATCGCCGGGACAATTTTTCCTTCCGTGGAACTCCGCTTCGTCGCCTGCTTCCAGGTGCGTCGGTTACTTCCCTTGCAGAAACACCTTCCGGCGAAGTATGGATCGGAACAACGCGCGGCTTGTTCCGGTACATCGATACCACATTGACGGTTGCCCCGGTTGTACTCGCCACACTGAGTGGCGCGCACATCACGAGCCTGCACGTGGATCGGGACGGAGCCCTGTGGATAGGGACTGCGTCGCACGGTGTGACGCGCCTCCATGGTACCACGCGTGTGAGCTACAACAGCACTTCGGGGTTGTCTGAGAATCATGTCACGTCCATTGCTTCGGCTTCCAACGGCGACGTTTGGTTCGGTACGCTGTCCAAAGGCGTGGTCCGTCTTCGCCAGGGACTCTTCGCACGGTTCAACACCCGGCACTCTTTACCCTCGGATTCAATCCTCTGTATGTATGCCGACAATGAAAATGTCGTCTGGGTCGGTACGCCCGAGGGACTGACGAAAATACTCCCCCTCACCTACCATCGTTACACGGAAAGACACGGCATGCCTCCGGAGGGTTTCACATGTGGACTGAAATCCAGGAACGGCGCTCTCTGGTTCGGAGGTTATGGAACCCTCGCACGATTCGAAGACGGAAAGCACATGTCCTGGCACGCTTCCGGAACCCTCGCCGGCAGACGATTCGAGTACATGCTTGAAGATTCTACCGGGGCGTTTTGGATCGCTACAGCACAAGGGGTGGTCCGGTTTGAACATGGAATGTTTGCGCTTCATCGCGACTCACTGTTTTTTCGTTATGAAATTGCCGACATGAAACTCGCTCCGAAATCCGGATTGTACCTTCTCACGGCAAGAACCATTAAACTCCTCCAGGATGGAATGTTTTATCATATCGCAGATTCCGAGCCCGGAGAATCTTTTCTCTCCATGGAGCTGGATCGAGAGGGAAGGCTCTGGGTGCGTTCCAGCCATGTGATCACTCTTTTCATCCTCGATTCCGTTGTTACGCGCGTGCAATTTGAAGGGGGTCGTTTCGCGGGGACCTTGATTCCTTCTCCTGACGGATTCGTCGATGTCTTCGAAAACAACCTTGGATTTATATCCAGCAGGGCTTTTCTGACCGGCACACTCTCCCCGGCAACACCGAACGGGTATCAACCGAAATATATCACGGGATTTCATTCCCGCGATGGAAATCGCTATTTGACTGATCGGGATGGCCTTCTCCGCCAGCGCCAGTTTCCTGATCCCATGGTTGAGCGCATTGTGCGAATGCGCATGGGCCTGGATCAGCAGCTCTTTGAGCGGCTCAATGGGGATCACCTTTTGATGAATGAGGAGGGATTTACACTGTTTCATCCCAATTCCGGGACCGCATCACTACAACTCTTGTTTGACGAACTCTTTCTTCCGGAACTCCTGAAGGAGTATGGTCTGCCCGGAATCCAGCGATTTGAACTCGTCTCCTCACTCGCGCGGAGGTCGCTTATTCTTGAAGATACGACAGGATCGTTCTGGGTTGGATCGCCAGGCGGCGTTCAGGTGGTCTCGTCGCAAGAACCCGACCTCTGGTCTTCACGTGCGATCATTACAGAAATCAGGGCCGGTGAAGAATCTTTTCTGCCGGGCTATTACACCCAATCTGCAGGTGGGTTGCCCACCGTAAATGACCCTTTTCGTTGGTTCACTTCCCGCCGGTCTGGCGCGGTGGGCCACCTTCAAGGGTTTACCGCGAAGGATCACCTGGTACTCCCCTCGTTTAGTAACGATCTCGAATTTCGATTTCATCTTTCCACCCACCGGAAAGAAATGGGAGTTCTTTACCAGTATCGGTTGGAGGGAGTGGATACGACCTGGTCCGAGCTTGGAATCGAGGAGACCGCCCGCTTCCTCAATGTCCCTCAGGGAACATATCGGTTTCATGTTCGAGCCGTGGGACCAGAGGGTCGTTTCTCGCTCGAACAGCAGGTTCAGGTATCCGTACTCATTCCATTCTGGAAAACAACATGGTTCTGGTTGTTGGGTTTGATAACGATTGCGTACGTCGCGGGGCGTTGGTATAGAGCGCGCATGCTGGCCATGAGGGAAGAGCACGCCCGGATCACCAAGGAGGCTATCCAGCAAAGCGAATTAAAAATGGCGAGAACGCTTCAGCTCGGCATGCTGCCTGAGCGTTGCCCCGAGATACCGGGCTTCGTGCTCGCCGCCCGCTCTCTTCCGGCTTCCGATGTGGGGGGGGATTTCTACGACTTCCTCCAGATGCACGACCACCAGGTCGGGATTGCCGTCGGCGATGTCTCGGGCCATGGTATCACCGGAGCGATGATTGTAGGGATGGCAAGGACGTCGATCCGGTTTGCAAGCACAGAAGAGAGCGGACCCGCCAGGGTCTTGAGCATCGCAAACGAACGATTGCGCCAGGATATCACGAAGAATATCTTCGTTGCGATGTTCTACGGAATTCTCGATCCGGAAGAGCACCTGATACGATATATCTGCGCAGGACAACCGACGCCAATCCTCGTGCGGGAGGGAAAGGCGGAGTTCCTCCCCCACGGCAGAGGGGATCGTTTTCCCCTTGGCATTCTCTCCGGCGTACACTATAGCGAAGAACGATTGACGATGGCGCCGGGCGACACTCTGGTTTTCTATACCGACGGAATCGTGGAAGCAATGAATGCAGAGAAGGAAGAGTTTGGTTTCGAACGATTGAAGCAGTTGCTCGCCCGCTGTGCAACGCTTCAACCGGATGTGATCATTGATACTTTACTAAAAGAGCTTGAGCGCTTCGGTGGCACCGTGGAACAAAACGACGATATCACGATCGTGGTTCTGCAATACCGAAACAGGGGGCAACTATGATATCGATCAGTCATTACCTGCGTCTTCATGTCTGGGGTGTTCTCGTCCTGGGAATCCTGAGCACGGGGCTTATTCTTTGGGCTGTCGGACTTGAATACACAGCGACCATTGTTGGCTGGGGAATTGCGATGTTCTGGACGAGCGCCTTGCTGCTGGAGGCAGCGGCTCTTGCAGCAGAACGATGGCTCGCTGGGCTAACCGTTTCGCGTACGGTATGCGTTGTTTCGTTACTGCTTCTTGGTGGTGCTTTGCTCTCTCATTTCCCGCTCAAGTATATGAGCGCGATCATGCTAAATGAGAATCTCTGGTGGTTTGAGTACACCAAACCGGTGTATATCGAAATAAATTTTGGCGGCGGCTATGACGGATACGCCAAGGGCGCCATTCTGTATGTGGTGCAATGGATGCTTCTCGTGGCATGCATGCTCGCTCTCGGGAAATTGTTCCGGTCTGGCAAACCACAAGAAGAGCGACTTGGCGTGGGATTTTTGATGCTGCTGGTGTTGTTTGCGTTCGGCACGGCGGTTCCTGTTCTCGGTGTGATGGAAGGGGTTATGAAAGCCCTCGGTAATACTGTCATGGGGGCAATTTATGTGCACTCTCGCTTGACCGTAGAGTTTGTGTTGGCCGCACTCACGCTGATATTTTGTGTCCAGATTTGGTTTCTCGCAGCATGGATCCCAAAGGCGGGTATTCGAAGGGTCATGACGGTCATGCTCCCTACGCTCCTCATTTGGGCTTCACCATTTGTGTTTGGCGTTCTCCGGTTTGGCGTTACATCGGCACAGATCGTTCAGATGGAAGATGCCTACGTCGGTGTGACGCTGAGTATCCCGCTTCTCTCCTGGGGGATTTTTCTGATTCTTGAACGAATCACGCGGCCCAACTCTCTGACTGGCGCAGGGGGATGATGAATCCACGCGGGATCGATATGACATTTGACGGCGTACCCGGGGCCGAGAGGGAAGCGGCGAGGAGGGCTATGCTCTTTGCCGCATCGTGTGGTTTTTCGGAGGAGAAGATCGAAGACGTCAACACTGCCGTTGAAGAGGCGTGCCGTAATGCTCTAGAGCACACCTTGCCGGGTTCAACCGTTCAGGGGGTTCGGATGGTCTGTTCATTTGTCGAACCCGTGCTGGTAATCGACATCCAATCCGGCGGGAACCCGTTCGTTGTGCCCGAGCGGAAACCGGATCTTCGCGCGAAGATCGAGGGGCGCGAATCGCCCAGGGGGTGGGGGCTTTATTTGATCGGAACTCTCGCGGATCGTGTGGAATTTGATCAAAAATCTGGTACTGTCTCGGTGAAGATGAGCTTCGCGATCAAACCCGTCCCCAAAACCAGCATCAGGTCTTGATATGGATAACAACGTGCACATTGCGACTGAAGTAAGCGGATCAACTGGTGTGGTGCGGTTGGACGGGCGGATCGATGCCGGGGTAGAGGAATCTCTCCTCACCGCTTACCGGGAATTGGTGCAGCGTGGCACAACGCGGCTCCTCCTTCATTTTGCCTCGAAATGCAGCATCAATAGCGCGGGGATTGCTGTGATGATCACCATGGTTTCACAGTCTCGAAAAAACAACATCCCGGTTGGTGTATTCGGTCTTTCGGATCATTACAGGAAAATTTTTGAAATGATCGGTCTTTCCGATTACCTTGAAATCCTGGCGGATGAGGACGCTGTGAAGCGATTCACGGGGTAAGCGCTGAAACGGAATTCATAAACAGTGGAAGAGCGAGTGACACCAACCCCCATCAGAGGAACATGAACAGGAAGGCGAAGAGGAACCCCGCGATCGTCGCAAGGCCGACGGAAGGCCCGCCATCCTCGTACGCTTCGGGCATCATCACGGAGGAGACCATGGCAAGGATGCCCCCGCCGGCAACGGCCCCTACCAGCGTCAAGACGGTGGGTGGGGCGTCGGCAAGAACGATATTCCCGAACGCCGCCGCCACGCCCCCCGCAACCACCAACGATCCCCAAAGCGAGAAAATCCGGATTTGACTGAACCCCGCCCTTTTCATCCCAACCGCGCTGGCAATCGCTTCAGGAAGGTTAGAAAGAAAGACTGCCGCAAGGAAAGTGAACCGGAAGGATTCGAACGTAACAAAACTGGAGCCGATCACCACCGACTCCGGGATGCCATCCAGCAACGCGCCGAAGAAAATGGCAAGCGGCACGCCTGCGGCAGCCTGCGTTTTCATCATGCTCTCCTCTTCTCCTTTTGTCAGGCGGTGGATGTTCGCCACGGCTGCTTTCTGCCAGACATCGGCCTCCATTTTTCCGCGGGTCGCCTCCACGTTCTGAAGAAGCCGCTGGGAGTTCAGCCCCTCCACCGCACGGCGAAGGCGCGGGGAGCGATCGAGCAGCTCGTCAAAGTGCTCTTTGTCGATCTTCAGCAAAGAACTGTCAGCAGATGCAATGGCGGAGGCCAACCGGGGCTCGCGCGCGAGGAGGGCCATCTCTCCAAACGACTGCCCGGGACCGAGTTGCGCCAGGGGAACAACGCCGCCCCCCGTATCGCCGTTCGGTGTAAGAATGTCGATCCTCCCGTCGTCGATAAAATAGAGCGCATCCCCCTTATCCCCGCGGCGGAACACCACCTCCCCCTTCTTCACCTGCACCGGCTGAACGCAAACCAGAATATCTTCCATCTCCTCTGGAGGCAGGGAGCGGACAAGTTCAATCTTTGAGAGCCGCGTCAGAATGGCGGCCGATTCTTTCCGTTTCTTGTTCAGCAGAAAGAGCTTTGCCATCGCGGGATGGCGCAACGCGGCGCCACGACGCTCCAACACCTGATTGCCGAGGTAATACATACTGCCTCCTACGATAAAACCCGCCGCCACCCACGTCCAGCTTGAGAATCCCCCCAGTCCTGCATGCTGCACGAGACGTTCAGCCCCCTCATACGCAAGCTCCAGGGAGAGCGCCTGAATAAGCGCCCCCGTGCCGAATGCCATGATGATTGCGTTCACGCGCCGTGATGGTTTTGCGTACAATCCAATGAGCACGCCAACGATGAGGGACATCATCGCCAGCAAAGCCATCGAAACAGCACCGAGAATTGTGTTGAGGTTGAGATCCATGCTTTCTTTCTGCAACCCTGTGGAGGGCGATACACCATTCCACAGGTCACGCCATGAAGGCCGGCTGCGGACCCTTCGGGTCAGCATCCATTCCGGTTTTACTGTACCTCATAGACGGCATTGACGGTGACAGAAACATCTTTCTTCTTCGTCGAGGTGTTGTACATCCCCATCCCCCCTACCTCGGCCGAGTATGGTTCGGTGATTTGAAAGACCCCCGCCCGCGCCGACATCAGCCGGCCCACCTTTAAGCCGGAAACCTGGGCAATCCCCTCGGCTCGCCTCTTTGCATCATCCGTCGCCTCACCGAGCAGAGCACGTTTCAATTCCGGGAGCCTTGTCGAAAAATACTCGATCGACGAGAACTGAAGAATTCCTCCCCGTTCAACGATGGACGCTGGATTCAACGCAACCGTCTCCACTGCCCCGACGTTCGATGAAGCGATGAAGAGCGGCTGCTGCTGGATCTGATAGTTCGAGATCACCCCGGTGCCGGAATAGACTGCCTGAGGGTTCACGGGCTGGATGTTGATATCTTCCCGCTTGACCCCTGCCTGCTCCAATTGGTGCAGCAAGCTCTGAAGATCTTCCTTCACCTGCGTATAGCCGGTCCGCATCGCGCTCGCAGCCGCCGTCCGCGTGAGCGTGATCCGCCATTTGATCACGTCCGATTCAATCGATTGTGTTGCGAGTCCCGTGGTGCGGATTGTCCGATCCTGCGCACGACTCAGATAGAAAAACATCCCGAAGACAAACGCCGCAATGACAAGGGCAGCGCCGAGGATAAGGGAGGAAGACCGTTGTTGTTCGTTCATGTGTGCCTCGATACTCCATTCTTCATGTTCAGAAGAACCACTTGCGATTGGCAGAATACTGAGATTTTTCCCTCATTGCAATGTCCGGGATCAAGGCTTGAAGCATTGAGGGGAATTATCTATATTAGGCCGTTGCATTTGCGGAACTCATTCAGTGGTAGAATGTCAGTCCCAAAACGGACTGCGACCCGCTAAAAGCGGGGAGCAGATTCCGTTTTGAGGATCCCGCCGTTTTCCGGCGGGACTTCCCGGTTTGACGAGTCGAGCTTCCAGAGTTATTTGAATTTGGTTTTTGTTCTGCGGGAGTAATTCAGTGGTAGAATGTCAGCTTCCCAAGCTGGACGTCGCGGGTTCGAGTCCCGTCTCCCGCTCTGATCTTTGATCTCTTGATCAATCGCCCTTCCTTCACCATCCTGGTGTCTTCTCTTTATGAGATGAGACACAATTTTTCAAAATCCTTCGATCAATTCCGGGAGCGCACTCATGGTGCGCCCCCTCTACGCACCCCACCCATCATCCAAGGAGGTTGGTATGACTAAGAAGGTCGGCATCGGCTTTGTCGTGGTGTTCGTGTTGATGGAGGTGATGAGTTTCGTTATCCATGGAGTTCTCCTCGCATCGGCCTATGAAGAAACAAAAGACATCTGGCGCCCGGACATGGAATCCCTGATGTGGGTTTACCATGTCTTGTCGCTCATCGGGGCCTTCTTCTTTACCTTCATTTTCTCAAAGGGCTATGAAGGGAAGGGGATCGGTGAAGGGGTGCGCTATGGGTTGTACATCGGGATATGGATGAGCACCGGGATGGCCTATGGTTCGTATGGCATGATCGCGATGCCATACTCGCTTGCCATGCAGTGGTTCCTGTACGGCATCGTTGAATATGTGATTTACGGTGCGGCACTGGCGCTGGTGTTCGCGCGGAAGGACACACCGGCAGCAAAAGGGACCTGACACGCTGTTTCCTTCTGAAGTCTGTGTTGATTGAACAGAGGCGCTCCATGCTGATGCGTGGAGCGCTTTTTTGTTCCAAAAAAACTGTAACGGCTCGGTTCTTTCACCACCGATAACACACCGATGAACACCGATGGATTACACCTGTATAGCTTGTGTTAGTCTGGGACTCTTGCGTTGAAGAGCCACACCGCATTTTCGTTTTTCTTCGGTGTTCCTCTGTGTGCCATCCGTGGTGAATCATTTCAAAACGCTGACGGGACACAATCGGTTTATCCGAGGGCCTGCAATGTCCCTTTCAGCTTCTCCGCGGATCTTCGAAATCCTTCCTCCTCTTCCGGACTTATGTTCAGGGTAAGAACCTCTTCGATCCCGCTTGCCCCCACCACGCAGGGAAGGCTGAGACAGATGTCCTTCACGCCGTACTGCCCCGTCATCAGAGTCGACACAGAAAGTACCGACCGGTAGTTGCCGAGGATGGCCTCCACAATCGAAAGAAGCCCGAGCCCGATCGCGTAGTACGTTGCCCCCTTCCGTTTGATAATTTCGTACGCTGCATCACGGACGCCGATGAAGAGCCGGTTCATATCATCCTGGTTGTACGGCTTGTTTTGCAGCGGGGCGAATTCCCGAAGCCGGACACCGCCGATGTTGGCAAGGCTCCAGATCGGAATCTCGCTGTCCCCGTGCTCGCCGACAATGTAGGCGTGAACGCTCCTGGCATCAACGTGGTAGTATTGCCCGAGAAGGAACCGGAAGCGGGACGTGTCGAGGATCGTCCCGGACCCGATGATACGGGAAGGGGGAAGATCGACTTCACTGAGGGAAATGCGTGTGAGAATATCAACGGGGTTGGTCGCGATTAGGATAATCCCATCGGGATTGTGGCGGACAACCTGCGGAACGATCTCCCTGAAGATCGTGGCGTTGCGTGCCAGCAGGTCGAGTCGCGTCTCGCCCGGTTTCTGGTTGGTCCCCGCGGCAATGACAACCACATTCGACCCGGCGAGATCCGCGTACGTTCCGGCCCTGATCTTCATGGGACGGGTAAACGACAGGCCATGATTGAAATCCATCTCCTCGCCGATCGCCTTTTCAGGGTTCACATCGACCAGCACCAGCTCCCCGGCAAGCCGCCGGACCATCAACGCAAACGCGAACGACGAACCGACAAACCCTGTCCCGACGACGCCAACTTTTCTTGTTCCCGGAGTATCCATAGTCTTCATCGTTCCTTTTGGTGGTGAGTTTCTTCCCGGATTTATTTTCTCTTGATCGTCCTGCTGGTCGGTTGTGCGTTTCGCGGATCTTCGGGCCAGTAATGCCTCGGGTAGCGTGCACGCATCTGGGTCCGGATCTCCGGATACACCGTCGCCCAGAAACTCTGCAGGTCCTGCGTAACGGCCAACGGCCGGCGTGCCGGCGACTGCAGGTGAAGCAGCACCAGTGCTTTTCCTCCCGCAACCCGCGGCGTTTCACTCTGACCAAACAGTTCCTGCAATCGGACTCCGAGCACCGGTTGATCTCCCGAACCGTAGTCAAGCGGAACGCGGGAACCGCTCGGCAACTTCAGGTGGGAGGGGGCCAGGTGCTCGAGTTTCTGAAGCTGGTCGTACGAAAAGCGGGCATTGAGAACAGTGTGAAGGTCGAGTAAAGCCAAGTGTTCCTTCTTCCATTTCCCGTCGAGGAACGAAAGCAGCCATTCTTCGAGGGTTGCCAGGAGTGTCTCCTGGCTCAGGTCGGGCCAACCGGAGCCGACAAATCCACTTTTCCGGAGCCACTCGCTTCGGTTAAGGAACGACCGGGTTTCCTTCGTCCACGGAAGCGATTCCAATCCGAGTTGTCGTACCCCCGCTGCAAGCTCCCGGGCAACATTGCTGTGGCTGCGATCGAGAGATCGTTCGGCAAGCACGAGGGCCCCCAGTCGTTCCACCCGCCTGGCCACAACAGCGCCACCGCCCGGGTTCCAGCGAATTTCTTCCTCAACGAGAATGCGGTCTCCAAAAATCCGTTCCAGGGTTTCCTGGTCCACAGGAGCGCCAAGCCGGACGCGCACCTCTGCACCGATTCCATCCACATCCCCGATAGCAAGATATTCCTGCCGGGAGAGTGGACTTGCCGCCGGAACGACCGCGATCGTGCCGGAAGCCATCGTGTATTTGTTCGTGTCCGCACCACGTCGCCGCGCAACCCGTTCCGGGTAGGCCAGGGCCAGCAGGGTGCCCGGCGATTCGTCAACGTTTTGTCTGTTTTCGATTTCCGCCAGCCGGCGAAGCCTCTGCGCCTGCTCGAGAATGCGTGTGCGGGCTCCATTCCGCGCTGTCATGAGGGTATGCCGGCGCGAAGCAAGATCGATCTCTGCTTCATCACGTCCGGCGGAGGGATCGCGCTCCTCTAAAAATGCTGCCAGGTCGCAAGCTTGAGAACCCAGCCCGATTTCCTTTGCTTTGAGAATCATGGCTGAAAGCCTCGGATGAACCGGCAGACCCGCCATCGCACGACCGGCAGTAGTCAACTTTCCGGAGATATCGAGGGCACCGAGGCCGGTGAGCACTTCACGCGCTTGTAGCAGGTTCGCCCGCGGGGGAGGATCGAGAAAAACCAATCCCTCTCCCTGCGGTGATCCCCAAATCTCCAGTTCCAGCGCAAGAGGGGTCAGGTCGGTAGATTTGATCTCCGGCTGTGCATAGTCCGCGAGGTTTGCATGCTCCTGCTCCGTCCAGAGCCGGTAACAGACTCCCGGTTGCATCCGGCCTGCACGCCCGCGACGCTGGTCCGCCGACGCTTTGGAAACGGGGACCGTTACCAAGCCACTCATGCCGCGGCGCGGATCAAAGCGGGCAACGCGCACCAGCCCGGAGTCGATCACCACCCGAACTCCCTCAATCGTCAGGCTCGTCTCCGCCACATTCGTGGCCAGGATAATCTTCCGTTTTCCCGGCATCGTTGGAGCGAGGGCCGCGGCCTGCGCGGCATAGGGTGCCTCGCCGTACAGTGTGTGTACCACGACTTCTTCGGGAAGGCTTTGCTCCCAGAGAAGTTGTTCCGCACGACGGATCTCCCCGCGTCCCGGGAGGAACACAAGGATATCCCCCTCTTCGATATCGATCGCACGCATGACCACATCCACAATGCGCACAGTGATCGGTTTGTCAGAACCAAAGGCAGCGTACCGTGTTTCAACAGGGAACAACCGGCCGGCACTTTCCACGATCGGAGCATTGCCCAGCGCGGCGGCGAGCGAAAGTCCGTCGAGTGTTGCGGACATGACCAGTATGCGGAGGTCCGGACGAATGTGGCTCTGAATGTCGAGCGTCAGCGCAAGTCCGAGGTCCGCATGAATGCTTCGCTCATGGAACTCATCAAAAATCACGAGACCGACTCCCGGAAGATCCTGCGCCTGCTGGAGCATGCGTGTGAGGATTCCCTCGGTGACGACCTCAATGCGGGTTCGCCCACCGACGCGCGATTCCCCCCGCATCCGGTATCCGACCGTTTCGCCCACTTCCTCGCCGAGTTGCGCCGCAAGATATTCCGCTGCGCGCCGCGCAGCGAGCCTGCGCGGTTCCAACATGAGGATCTTCCCCTCTCCGAGCCACGGCGCTGTTTGTAATGCTGTCGGGACGCGCGTAGTCTTTCCGGCTCCCGGCGGAGCAGAAAGAACCACCCTGCGTGATTCCGCCAGGGCCGCATGGAGACGCGGCAGAACTTCATCAATAGGGAGTGGTTGCATGATGCGTTTGAGCATGGAGTCCAATATGCAAAAACTCGCGGGAAAGGTCGAGGAGGAATACGCTCTCCCGGGTTCTCTGGATAAAAACACCGGAGAGAACGGGGAGTCTGCCGCATGAACCGCACAGTCCGTCCCCCCAGTCTTGCATCCGCCGGCATCGTTGTGTATCTTCCTACCCGGTCAGCGTGATGCCGTTCCCCCGCACAATCGACCATGACGCGGGGTCAGGAGCCGCCCTCAGGTTCGCCATGAATTTGTGGTGTGGCTCGAACTATTTTTGCGGTGCGCGGAACCGTACCCCTCTTTATACGTCCAAATAGTGCATTTTCTCTGCCTTCCGGGGGCGGGGAAGTTTCGTAATGACAATTACTTACGGAGGATTGAGTGGATATCAAAACCATCAATGAGATGATCCAGCGGGAGAGCGCGTTTGTCGACACTCTTACGGCGGAGGTCGGCAAGACAATCGTCGGACAGAAATACATGGTCGAGCGCCTCCTGATCGGGTTGTTGTGCAATGGACACATTCTTCTCGAGGGTGTTCCGGGCCTTGCCAAAACTTTGACGATCAAGAGCCTGGCTGCGGCCATCCGCGCAAAGTTCCAGCGCATCCAGTTCACGCCCGATCTTCTTCCCGCAGATCTCATCGGTACGATGATGTATAATCAAAAAGAGGGAACGTTCTTCACCCGCCGCGGTCCGATCTTCGCTAATTTCATTCTCGCTGACGAGATCAACCGTGCTCCCGCGAAGGTACAAAGCGCGTTGCTGGAGGCAATGCAGGAACGGCAAATCACGATCGGTGAGGAGACCTTCCCGCTGGAGGAGCCCTTCCTCGTCCTCGCCACGCAGAACCCCATCGAGCAGGAGGGAACATACCCGCTTCCCGAAGCGCAGGTCGACCGCTTCATGCTCAAGGTAAGAATCGGCTACCCGAGCCGCGAGGAGGAGTTGCTGATCATGCGCCAGAATGTGCTCGGGGAAAACAAAGACCTCAAACCCGTCGTTTCACCGAAGGAGATTCTTGCCGCCCGGAATGTCGTACGGCAGGTCTATATGGACGAAAAGATCGAACGCTACATTCTCGACATCGTTTTTGCAACGCGACAGCCGGCAGAGTTCAAACTCGACAAGATCGCTCCGATGATCAGCTACGGCGCGTCACCGCGCGCGACCATCAACCTCGCGCTCGCTTCCAAAGCGCACGCTTTCATCAAGCGACGGGGCTATGTCATTCCGGAAGATGTCCGGGCAATCAGTCTGGACGTGTTGCGTCACCGCGTGGCGGTGACGTACGAGGCTGAGGCGGAGGAAATCACCCCGGAACACATCGTGCAGGAAATTCTCAACCATATCGAAGTGCCCTAAGATTATTATCCACCAAATTCACAGCCGGAGGCCCACAACTAAGGATCGCGTAAGCGATCCACTATTTGGAATTGAGGATTAGTCGACCGGGAATATGACAACTACGCATCCCGTCAGCTTATGCTGACTGTGAAACCTCATTTGAATAAGCACGGGTCCAATAAGGATGCTGACGCATCCCACAATTAATAGGCCTCCGGCTCTTTGTGTCCTTAGTATCTCGTGGATCATGAAGTCATGGAAACAAAAGAACTTCTCAAGAAAGTCCGGCAGCTGGAAATCCGCACGCGGGGACTGGTCAACCAGGTGTTCTCCGGTGAGTACCACTCCGTGTTCAAGGGACGCGGGATGACCTTCTCGGAGGTGCGGGAGTACCAAATGGGGGACGATATCCGGACGATTGATTGGAATGTGACCGCACGGTTCGACCATCCCTATATTAAGGTCTTCGAAGAGGAACGTGAACTTACGGTCATGCTGCTGGTCGATCTCAGCGGCTCGCAATTCTTCGGGTCCCAGGGACAATTGAAGCGGGACGTGGCGGTGGAGCTGAGCGCTATCCTGGCTTTTTCCGCGATGAAGAACAACGACAAGGTCGGGGCGATCCTGTTCTCCGATCAAATCGAAAAATTCATCCCGCCACGCAAGGGGCGTTCACACGCCCTGCGCATTGTGCGAGAGCTGATATCGTTTGAGCCACAACGCCCGGCCACAAGCATCAAGACCGCCCTGGAGTACCTGAACCAGGTACAGAAGAAGCGGAGCATCGTCTTTGTGATTTCCGATTTTATGGACCAGGGCTATGAAGCCGCCCTGCGCATTGCCGGAAAGCGTCATGACCTGATCGGCATCAGCTTGCTCGATCCGAGGGAAAACGAGCTGCCAAAGGTCGGTCTTATCACTTTCCGGGACGCGGAAACGGGGCAGCAGCGCTGGGTCGATACCTCCAGCGCCGCTGTGCGGAGTGCCTATCAGGCATACCGGCGTTCTACACGGGAAACGCGGCGATCGCTGTTTATCAAGGCGAAACTCGATGCGGTGGAAGTCCGGCTGGACCAGCCCACCATGAAACCATTGATAGACTTTTTCCGGTTGAGGGAGAGAAGATGGTAGACAGATGGCAGAAGGCAGAATGCAGATGACAGACAGCAGAATACAGATGACAGACGGCAGAATACAGATGGCAGTATGCAGACGGCAGATGAGGGTTGCGCGGCTGACGCTCGTCGCTGTTTTGATCTTACTCGTTGCCGTTGAGGCTGGTGCGCAGGAACCGCAACTGCGCGCATCTGTCGATTCATCGGAATACAAAATCGGTGAATGGGTGTGGGTGCGCGTAACGGCGGAGGTTCCGTCGGGGATCTCTTCGCTTGTTCCCGCGGTGAAGGACAGCCTGGGGTCATTTGAGTTGCTCTCTGTGGACGAAGTCCCGGACGGGAAAGCCGAACGTGTGTGGAATTTCAAGCTCATCGCGTTTGATTCGGGAACAGTCTTCGTTCCCCCTATCCCGTTTTCCTACACGGTTGCCGGTGATACGGTACAGCGGCAGGCTGTTACGAACATGGTCTTTCTGACTATTCACGGGGTTTCTGTGGATCCACAGGGTGAACTGAAAGACATCAAGCCTCCCCTCGATGCACCCTGGAAGTTTGAGGATTTTCTGCCGTACCTCATCGCTCTCGTCCTTCTCGCTCTCGCTGTCTGGGCGTACCGGTACTATCAAAAGAAGAAGCGCGAACGGGAGTTGGCTTACGTTCCACCCAAGCCGGTTATTCCCCCTGCCACGGTTGCCCTCGCCGCACTGCGGGCGCTGGAGGACAAGAAACTCTGGCAACAGGGAAAGGTCAAGGAGTATTATTCGGAGGCCACGGAAATCATCCGGCGGTTCCTGGAGGACCAGTATCGGATCCTCGCCCTGGAATCGACCTCGGACGAAATCATGCAACAGCTCAAGCCGGTACCGGAAGCGCAGTCGCTGTTGAAGCAGTTCCGATCTTTCCTGACAACGGCCGACCTGGTAAAATTCGCGAAATATGCGCCCACACCTGATGAGCATGAAGCTGAACTGCGCTGGGCATACGAAATTGTCCGGACCATGGCGCCTCGTCCGGAACAGCAACCTGATGGGATGGAAGAAACAGCAGAGGAGGCCGTCGATGTTCGGTGATCTGTTTGCCTATCCCTGGATTCTCTGGTTTCTCTTCCTGATTCCCCTTCTTTCGCTCTTGTATTGGAGGCGGAGATGGAAAATGGTCTCCGAGGTAACGTTTTCTTCGCTCCAGCCGTTCGACCATACGCCCCGATCGCTGCGAGAGCGCCTCCATCACACGCCAGTCGCATTGAGGATGGCGGCGCTGGCATGTCTGATTATCGCACTCGCACGACCACAATCGGTCTCGAGCCGGGAGAATATCAACACCGAAGGGATTGACATCGTGCTTGTTCTCGACATCTCCGGCAGTATGCTGGCGGAGGATTTCACGCCCAACAGGCTCGTTGCAGCAAAACAGGTGGGAGAGGATTTTATCACCGGAAGAACCAACGACCGGATCGGCCTGGTGATCTTCGCGGCGGAAAGTTTTACACAGTGCCCCTTGACCACGGACTATCCGGTGCTGCAGTCGCTGTTGCAGGAAGTACGGAAGGGGATGATCGAGGATGGGACCGCCATCGGGCTCGCGCTGGCGAACGGCGTCAACCGGCTCAAGGACAGTGACGCAAAAAGCAAGGTGATGATTCTCTTGACCGACGGCGTTAATAATCGTGGAGAAATCGATCCCATCACCGCGGCGAAAGTGGCGGCAACCTACGGCATCCGGGTGTATACGGTCGGCGTCGGCGCAATGGGGCAGGCCCCCTATCCGGTTGAAACTCCTTTCGGCGTTCAGCGACGACTCGTTCCGGTCGAGATCGACGAGAAGACCCTGACCTCGGTGGCTGAGATGACCGGCGGCGAATACTTTCGCGCCACCGACAACCGCAAGCTGAAAGCAATTTACGACGAGATCGACCAGCTCGAAAAGACGAAGATCGAGGTAACCGCGTACAAACGTTACACGGAGCTGTTTTATAACTGGCTCTTTGCAGGAGTGCTGGTATTGATGATGGAGATTGGGCTGGGTTCGACGGTGTTGAG
>DKJQ01000161.1:0-7611 GCA_002454845.1 Ignavibacteria bacterium UBA6688 | reverse complement strand
GTATGAAGAGCTTCAGGAATTTAGTGGTCTGGCAGAAAGCACATGCGTTGACACTCGCCGTCTACAGGGTGACCAGGGGATTCCCGAAAGAGGAGTTGTTTGGATTGACCAGTCAAATGCGTCGATCCAGTTCCTCCATCGCTGCAAATATCGCCGAGGGGTGTGGACGAAGAACCGATTCGGACTTCGCCCGCTTCCTTCAAATTTCTTTTGGTTCTGCAAGCGAGGTCGACTATCATCTTATTCTTGCTCACGATCTCGACATTCTCGACAAAAGCCTTTTTGAAGAATTACTGCACGATGTTGTCGAGGTTAAGAAAATGTTAGCCGTTCTTTTGCAGAGGCTACGAGCTGACAGCTGATAGCTGACTGCTGACCGCTTATTATTAAGAGTAACGCATGCTTCGTTTCGCACATCCTGACTATCTTTGGGCGCTGTGGGCCATCCCCGTGCTCGCGGTCGCGTTCATCCTGTTTCACCGAAGGAGGATCGTGCTGTTGGGACGGTTTATCGACCGGTCCCAGATAGCTGGTCTTGTGCCGGACGGAAGTACTGCAAAACGCGCACTCAAGCAATCGTTATTGCTCGTTGCCCTTGCTTTGCTTATCCTGGCTGCAGCCAATCCGCAGGTCGGCACCCGGCTCGAGGAAGTGAAGCGTGAGGGAATCGATGTCTTCGTCGCGCTTGATGTTTCGCTGAGCATGAAGTCGGAAGACATCCGTCCCAGCCGGCTTGACAAAGCCAAACGGGATGTTTCTGCGTTGTTGCGCAAGCTTGAGGGGGATCGTGTGGGACTCATCGTGTTCGCCGGTGAGGCCTTCGTACAATTCCCTCTGACGGCGGACTATTCCGCAGCCGATTTGTTTATAAGCGCGGTGGATGTGGAATCGGTACCAACGCCGGGGACGATGATCGGAGGCGCGATCGAAAAGGCGCTCGACTCGTTCCGGACCGATCTCCCGACGCAAAAGGTTATTATTGTCGTGAGCGACGGGGAGAATACGGAAGGGGATCTCGCCGGACCTATCGGCAAGGCGAAGGAGGCCGGTGTGCGGGTGTACACTGTGGGCATGGGAACAACGGAGGGTGGACCGATCCCCATCTACCAGGGCGGGGCGCGAACCGACTATAAACGCGACCGCGCCGGGAGCATCGTGTTGACGAAACTGGATGAAACGGCCCTTCAACAGATCGCTCTCTCCACCGACGGAACTTACCTGCGGGCAACCAGCGGCGGAAACGAGATAGACGAAATTTTCAATGAACTTGCAACTCTTCAAAAAACGGAGATGGGATCGCTCCAGGTGACCGGGTACGAGGACCAGTTTCACTATCCGCTCGCTCTGGCCATCCTGCTCCTGATTCTCGAAGTGTTACTGAGTGAACGGAGGGGAAGACTTATGGCGCGATTAATGAAATTGATCCCGGCGACCAGGATGTTGATTGTCACGATGGCATTCACCGCCGCGGCAACCGGGCAGACCGTCCGTTCCCACGTGAGCGACGGCAATCACCACTACGAGAAGAACCGCTTCCCAGACGCGGAGGTCGAGTACAAAAAAGCATTGGAGAAAGATCCGGTTTCGCGCGAAGCCCGTTTCAACGTCGGGAATGCCTATTACAAACAGGACCGGTTCGACGAGGCGGGGCGCACCTTCAACGCTTCCATTGCAGCCGCCACGTCACCTACCGACCAGGCGACGGCATACCATAATCTGGGGAACTCATTGTTCAAGGGAGGAAAAATTAAGGAGAGCATCGAAGCCTATAAGCAGGCCCTGCGGTTGAACCCGACGGATGACGACACGCGTTATAACTACCAGCTTGCTGTGGACAAACTGAAAGATCAAGAGAAACAGCAGCAACAGAAGAACGATCAACAAAAAGACAACAAAGACCAGCAAAAAGATCAGAATCAGGACCAGCAACAAAACCAGCAACAGCAGGACCAGAAGAAGGATCAGCAGCAGCAACAACAACAGCCCCAGCCGCAGGATGCAAAGCAGGACCAAACAAAGCAACAGCAGGCTCAGCAACAGCGGAACCAGATGCCGAAAGAGCAGGCGGAGCAAATTCTGCAAGCCTTACGCAACAATGAAAAAGAACTGCAAAAGAAACTCCGGAAGCGCCAGGGGCCTCGTGTAAAAGTGGAGAGAGATTGGTAATGAAAAAAAAACTTATCACTTTCGTCCTTATCGTTCTGGCCGTTACCCCGGGCATTGCCCAGGACCCCGCCTTTGTTGCAAGCGTCGATCGGAGCACCGTGGGAGCGACCGAGCAGTTCCAGGTTTCATTTACGCTCTCCGGCGCCGATGTGAACAGCGCCCGCAACTTCAAAGCCCCCGAGTTCGGTCAACTGGTGGTGCTTAGCGGACCCTCCTCCTCCACGAACATTCAGATTGTCAACGGTCAGATCAGTGGTTCACTCACGTATGCCTACGCCGTGTACGCGCGGACACCCGGAAAGTATACCATTGCTTCAGCCACCGTGGAATACCGGGGCGCAACCCTCCGCACCCAACCGCTCCGGATCGAGGTCACGCAGGCTTCGCCCCAACAGCAACAGCCGACCACAGCACCGCAGGAGGCACAGGAAATTGGCGACAATCTCTTCATCCACGCAACGGCCGACAAGCAGCGCGTGAAGCAGGGGGAGCAGGTTACGATCACCTACAAACTGTACACTCGGGTGCAGGTGAGTGGATACGATCTGTCCAAGGCACCGGTGTATCAGGGTTTCTGGGCGGAAGAGATCGAACAACCGCGCCAGCCTGCCGTCGCGACGGAGATGCATGACGGAAAACAATACCGGGTCGCCATCATCCGCAAGACAGCGCTGTTTCCGACGCAGAGCGGAAAGCTTACTGTTGCCCCGCTGGAGGTCCGGTGTGCCGTTCAGCTTCAACGCCGCCGCACCAACGATCCATTCGACGCGTTCTTCAACGATCCCTTCTTTTCCCGGCTCCAGAACGTCGAACAAAATTTTTCCTCGAATGCCCTCACCATCACGGTTGATCCCCTCCCCGGGGACGCTCCTGAGGGGTTCAGCGGCGCGGTCGGACGCTTCATCATGACTGCCACGGTGGATCATAACGAAGTGAAAACCGGCGATCCCGTGACATTGAAAATCACCGTCTCGGGTTCGGGCAACGTAAAGCTGTTGACGCTCCCCAAACCCACGCTTCCCGCAGACGTAGAAGCGTACGAACCAAAAGTTTCAGAAGAAATTACGCGCGACGGCGGAATCATCCGTGGCCGCAAGGTTGCCGAATATCTCCTCATTCCGCGCAACGCCGGACAACGGTTCATCGAGCCGTTCACGTTTACGTACTATGATCTTGAGAGAAACCGTTATGCCTCACTTCATTCACCCCGCTTTGAATTGACCATCACGCCGGGAAGGGATGTCGGGGCCGGGACCAGTATTGCTTCCAAGAGCGACATCCGGCTGTTGGGTGATGATATCCGGTTCATCAAACTTTCTCCGGGAGACTTGCGGGAAATCGATCGGTTGCCGCTCTCCGGGGGGATGGTTCTTCTCGGCCTCGTGCTCCCCCCCTTCCTGTTCATCGGAGCCTTCGTGTATCGAAAACGGGTGGAGAAGATATCCGGCAATGTTCGCAAGCTTCGCTTTGAAAAAGCCGGGAAGGAGGCGACCAGACGCCTGAAGCAGGCAAAGAAGCTCCTGGCGCAGGGAAATACAGAGAGCTACCACGCCGAAGTCGCCCGGGCGCTCACGGGTTACCTGGAGGACAAACTTCATATCTCCAAGGCGTCGTTTACGATCGATGAGGCGCTGAACGCGCTGGAGAGAGGGAGTGTTCCGTCGGAGACGGTGGTTGGCGTAAAATCATGCCTCGAACGGGCTGAATACGCCCGTTTCGCCCCGTCGGCAGATACCAAGACTTCACGGCAGGAGTTGCTTGAGGGGACGGCGCAGGCCATCAATGCAATTGAGAAATCGTACAGCAAAAGAACATGACGCGTTTCATGCGGCGGGTATTACAATTAGTGATGATGGGAATGCTGGTGCAATGCGCTGTGGCGCAGACGCCAACGCTCCAATTTGAACGTGCGAACGAATTGTACCGCAACGGCGCTTTCGCTCAGGCTGCAGAGGCGTACGAAGCAATCCTCGGGGAGGGCGTGGCCAGCCCCGAGCTCTATTTCAATCTCGGCAACACGTACTATCGGATGGGCCGGATCGCGCCGGC
This sequence comes from Ignavibacteria bacterium UBA6688, assembly GCA_002454845.1. Classification (GTDB taxonomy): domain Bacteria; phylum Bacteroidota; class Ignavibacteria; order UBA10030; family UBA10030; genus UBA6688. The sequence goes on along the minus strand of DKJQ01000161.1, from coordinate 3,396 downwards.
CATTCTCGCTTATGAGCGGGCCCGCCGGCTTGCCCCCGGTGATCCCGAGATCCGGCACAACCTCGACCTCGCCAACCTCAGGACTCTCGACCGGATCGATGCTTTGCCGGAGCTTTTCTTTCTTCAGTGGCACCGCTCGGTTTCCTCTCTCTTTCCTCTTCAGACATCATTCCGTGTTTTCTTGATTTGCTGGGTCCTCTTTTTCGGGTCGCTTGCGCTTTTCTATCTTCTCTCCCATGACACCATCCTCAGAATCGCGCGATGGTTGACGTTGAGCACCGGGTTGCTCCTCCTCCCTCTCGGAGGACTCGTGATCACACAGTACCTTGAATTGCAATCCCGGAATGACGCCATCATCACCTCCCCTATTGCAACAGCCAAGACTTCTCCCGATACGCAAAGTGTTGATGCGTTTGTGATTCACGAGGGGTTGAAGGTAATGGTTGGCGATCTGCTCGGCGAGTGGGTGAAGATCGCTTTGGCCGATGGAAAGATCGGGTGGATCCGGTCGCAGGAGTGTGAGAGGATATAGAATTACGGGGATCGATAAATCTGCACAACGACAGTTACGCGGTTGAAGGTTTCCTTCTCCCGGATTGTGCTCCGATGAAGGAAACCTTCACCCAACGGCTTTCACCACCACCACCGTTTGGTCGTCATGTTGCTCCTTGCCGTTGGCAAAGGATTGGACGGCGGCGAGAAGACTCTTCAGGATTTCTTCCGCGGGACGACCTGCCGAGGCCCGAAGATGTTCCATCAGACTTTCCTCTCCAAACTGTCCGCCGTTTTCCCCCTCCGCTTCCGTAATGCCGTCACTCACAAACATAAAAACGTCGTTCGCGTGATACCGGACAACCCGTTCTTCCAGTTCCGAAGAAAAAAGATGAGCGGCCTCCAGCCCCAGTCCGAGACCCTTTGGAGTAATTCGCTCGACGACTGCTTTTTCGGCATCATAATAGTACAGTGGGAGATGCCCTGCCCGCGCGAGGATCAACTGCTTTTCACCCGGCGTGAAGAACCCACCGATCGCCGTCACGAACGACTTCTTCTCCATGTCCTGGCAGAGCAGTTTGTTCGTCCGGACAAACAGCTCCTTCGGCGTTAGCCCGAACTGGTGAAGCGAGCGAAGGATTCCCTGGACCTTGGACATATAGAGCGCCGCGGAGGTTCCCTTTCCGCTGACGTCGCCCACGATCACCGTCAGCTTCTTCGGGTCACCATTGAGATAATCGAAGTAATCCCCCCCGACTTCAAGCGCCGGGACGGAGCTGCCGGCGATGTCGAGTCCCTCAATCTTGGGCGTTTGCTGGGGAAGTGAAGCCATCTGGATCTGCCGTGCGATCGCCAGCTCATGCTTCATCCGTTCCTGCTCGGCGAGTTCTTCGTACAGGAACGCGTTCTCGATTGCCACCGAAGCCTGTCGTGCCGCGGAGGAAAGAAACGCTAGGTCCTCGTTGTGAAAGGTCGCCTCGGACAGTTTTTCCCCCACCAACAGGGCTCCGACGAGCTGATCCTTGGAACGGATGGGGACCACATGATGGAATTCCTGATCACGAAACTCTGTCTTGATCTCCGGAGGAAGATAGTCGACGCTGAACACACCTTTGAATTCCCGTATCGCTTCGGCAATTCCCGCTTCCTTCCGGAGGCAAAAAGCCCTCCACTCCGCCCCATCGAAGCCATGCGCCTCCTGGCAACAACAGACCTTCTGGTCCCGAAAGAACAACACGCCGACTCTTTTTAACTGCATCAACTCCGAAAGCTTCTCCACCATCCCCCGTGCGAGATCGACCATCGTCAGTTTCGTTGCCATCATTTCTGAAAGCTCCGCTGCGGCCCGCCGGTAGTCATACCGCGCCCGGTAGAATTTCTTATCGATCACCGTTTGGCCGCCGCGGGCAACACGCCATGCACCGGAAGCCGTCACCACGGCGAGGAGCATGAGGATTCCCTTTTCATACCAAATTTGCTGCTCGTGGCTGAGCGGCGATTCGAGAACCTCGATGGAGGTTGCCGAAAAATGGATGTTGGGGATCGGGAGTTTCATCCCCTGAAACATCATCAGGATTTGAATGGCCAGCGCGGCAAGAAGAATCCCCCACAAGGCTGTGACGATGATGTATTGCACATTACGCCGGACGCGCAAATTGAGGTCGAGGAGGCGGTACCGTCCGACGGTATACCACTGAGCTAGTGGGATAGCAACAACGAACAACCCGATGAATCCGGCATTTTGTCCCTGGTTAAAAAACACAAGCGACATGCCGAACAGGAATGAACCAATCCCGGTAAACAGGGAGGCGTAACGCATAGCCCGGTTCATGCGTTTATACTCCGGCGAGGTCTTCTTCCTCAACACAAACGAGACAATTCCCAGATACGCCGACATCCCGACAATGCCGATAAAGAACCCGGCGTTGCCGAGGGTGGCTACCACCGCCAGGCAAAGACCGGCGAGAAGATAGGCGGTGATCCGGATCCAGCGTCGTTCGATCAGCTCGGGGCGTTCTTTGGGAAAATAATGGGAAGAGTGAAACGAAAAAGGGAAGGCCAGAAAAAATGTCAACAACAAGGCGCCGTTTCGAATCACATCGAATGGGCCTGTTACTAATCCGGCGCGCGAGTTCAAAATTATCATGGCAAAAAAGCCAATCGAGAGGTAGGCAAGGCCGCTCAACCTCGCCGCTGCAAACCGGGGCCGCACCAACCCGAAAAAGACCCCAGAGAAGAATATCAGCAGGCCGGAGACCGTCATCGCAAACGACGCGATCGGCATGCCGAAGGTCGCCAGCGCGACATGGAGTGTTACGACTTCGTTGTTGCGCAGCACCTCATACGCAATCGCTTTCCCAACCTGCCCTTCACGCATGATGCGGTCGGCATCCAGCGAGTTCTTAAACCGCTGGCCATTGATCGTCATGATGAAGTCGCCCACGTGCATCCCCGCGCGATCCGAAGCGCCTCCCTCCGTAACGGCAATGACCATGGCGGTCGGGTCAAGCCGCCGGTAAAACTCACCTTGCAATTGATTTGGATCGGCGTAGAGCTCCATCTGCCTCGTCGTCGTCGGGCGATGAATTTTCACCGTGACGGTCGAGCCCCGAACGCTCTCCAATGCCGCCCGCAACCCATCCGGACCGCTGACGGCTTTTCCATTGATCCCCACGAGAAGATCCCCGGCGCGGATGGTCTCTTCTTCCCCGGGAATCGGTTGTGTTACATAAAGACTGGACGGGGGGTTGGTGAACAGGTTTTCATCGGTCGGTGTGCTTGCGACACGGTACACTGCAACCACCGCCAGCAACAAGAGGGCCGACGCCAGCAAACTGAAAAACAGGCGGAATTGGTTGGGATGGTTGTCGAAATATGCCATAGGGGATGACCTGGCTGTTGTTG
>DKJQ01000305.1 GCA_002454845.1 Ignavibacteria bacterium UBA6688 | reverse complement strand
GAAACGGAGGTCCACGCAGGGGAACGCAGAGAGAATACTGGGACGATCGGTCAGGAGAGGTGAACTGAATGAGCGGGAATACGGCATGGCTTTGGGGGATTGCAGAACAAACCGCCAGTATTCCAAAAAACGTCAAACCGCGCTGACAGAGAGTGCAACGGTCGGTAGAGTCGAGGGAGTTATGCGATTCGGAAGGGCAGCATGAATCGGTCTCGAGTTGTTCTGCTGCATTCCAGTGCATGCCCAGGAAATGGCTGTGGTCGGCCTGGAGCACAACCGGCATGCCAAGGTGCAGGGCCAGCAGGATGAAGGAGAAGGATTGGTTGACTCGGTTCATGATTTGAAAATGTAGCAAGGCATTATCAGAAATGCAAATTCATTAACGAGCTCATCCCTCTTTCGGTTCCCTGCCCTGCTCCACGAGAAGTTGACGAATGCTTTATTGCATTTCACTGCACAAAGCAGTAATTTTTTCCCATCACAGACGGAGGGATTCATGGCTGGACGATTGGTCTTCACAATGCTCTTCCTTTTTCTCATTTCCTCTTCAGGAGGGGCTCAGAATGCTCCTCTGCTCCAGGTGGGGGATCGGGCACCGGACTTTGCGGTCCCCTATGCCACTCGGGATTCGATAGCACGAACCCCCCTGCATCTCGCTTCGTATCTGGGAAAATCCAATATCGTGCTCGCGTTTTACCCGGCCGACTGGAGTGGCGGGTGCACGAAGGAGGTCTGCACCATGCGGGATGATTTCGGCAACATTCAAAACCTCAATGCGGACATCCTGGCGATTAGCGGGGATTATGTATATTCCCACCATGAATGGGCAAAACATCATGATCTCCCCTTCAAACTCCTCAGTGATCACAGCCACGAAGTCGCCAGAGCCTATCTCAGTTACAACGAAAAGAGCTTGATGAACAAACGGACGGTGATCGTCATCGATACCCGCGGAACAGTGGCGTACATGGACCTCGAATACAGCGTACGCGACGATGAGGACTTCAAGCAATTAAAATCCGCCTTGTCGAAACTCCGATAGGAAGCAGGGAATGAATCAACCGTATCAGCCGATCGCCTGTTCCGTGTACGATGTCCTGGAAGTCGCTGCCATGAAACACAGGAAACTGACCCTTACCATTGACGGTCAGGAGCAGGACATGCTTGCCCGGGATGTCTATGCCCACGGGAAGGAAGAGTTTCTGGATGGCGTCGATCCCGCGACCGGTGTTGCATTGCACGTCCGGCTCGACAGGATCGAACGCCTCTACGATCATACTGAGGAAAAAACCTATACACCGCTGCAATGTCCCTCACACCATATTTCCCGGGAGACCATTTGACGACGAGGAGAATGATACTAAGAACTATTCTGATGTTGTCTGCTTTGACAACAACGCTCTGGCCGCAAGCAAGCGATTCCCTTCGTCACCCCGGGGAGAAACACCTGAGGAATATCCGCCAACTCACCTTCGGCGGGACGAATGCCGAGGCATATTTCTCCTTCGATGAGACGAAGCTGATTTTTCAATCCACGCGCCCGCCGTATGCATGCGACCAGATCTTCGTCATGGACCTCGACGGTACGAACCAGAGACTTGTCAGCACGGGGACCGGGAGAACTACGTGCGGATACTTTTTACCGGGCGACAGGAGCATCCTTTTTGCCTCAACCCACGGGGGCGGCGACCGATGTCCTCCCCCTCCGGATAAATCAAAAGGATATCTCTGGGGCGTCTTCAACGATTATGATATCTATGTAGCGCTGTCCGATGGAAGTGACCTGAAACCGCTGGCACAAAGCCCCGGTTACGATGCCGAGGCTACAGTCTCGCCTTCCGGACACAGGATCGTGTTCACCTCTTCCCGGGACGGGGATTTGGACCTCTATACTATGAACCTTGACGGCTCGGATATCCGCCGGGTGACGAGCGATCTGGGGTATGATGGCGGTGCAAATTTCTCGTGGGATGGAAAGTCGATTGTCTGGCGCGCGTATCATCCCGGGGATGGAGCCGAAGCTTCGGAATACCGGTCGCTTCTTTCGGAGCAATTGGTCAAGCCAAGCAAGATGGAGATTTTTGTCGCAAGCGAAGATGGAACCAACAAGAAGCAATTGACCTCGAACGGTGCTGCTAATTTTGCACCGATCTTCCACCCCGACAATAAGCGGATCATCTATTCTTCCAATATCCTCGATCCAAAGGGACGCTTCTTCCATCTTTATCTTGTGAAGCGGGACGGAACGGCATCGGAACAAGTGACCTTCGGCGGCAATTTCAATTCCTTCCCTATGTTTACGCGCGATGGGAAGAAGGTCGTCTTTGTCTCGGACCGAAACGCGCAATCACGTTATGAGTTCAATGTTTTCGTTGCCGACTGGGTAGAGTGAATCTCAAGGGAAAAACGGCGGTGATTACCGGCGGGACGAAAGGTCTTGGAAAAGCCTTGGCTCTCCGGTTTGCAGAACAGGGAGCTCACATCGCCCTCTGTGGAAGATCCCAGGATCTCCTGAAGCGTACGCAACTGGAGCTCTCTGCCTTTGGGGTTCGGACGCTGGCCGAGCAATGTGACATCTCCGATGCGGACCAGGTGCAGAGGTTCGCGGAGCGCGTACTCGAAGAGTTTTCCGATGTTGATGTGCTTGTGAACAACGCGGCGCTTTTGGGGTCCCGCGTTCCAATCGCAGAGTATTCGGCTCCGCGCTGGGAACAGGTAATTCAGGTCAATGTCAACGGATTGTTTTATGTTACGAAGGCTTTCCTCCCGTCCATGATTCATCGGCGATCCGGGTCCATTATCAATGTCGCTTCGTCCGTTGGAAGACACGGGAGGGCCGGTTGGGGCGCTTACGCGGTCTCAAAATTTGCCATGGAAGGCTTCACCCAGACGCTAGCGCAGGAGATGCAGACCTATGGCATCCGGGTCAACTCGGTGAATCCGGGGGCGATGGCGACGGAGATGCGTCATGCCGCCTACCCGGAGGAGAATCCCGCGACGCTTCCCTCCCCTTCGTCTGCAACTGATGTATTTGTTTACCTTGCTTCGGATGCAAGCCGTCATGTCACTGGCCAATATCTTGAAGCACAATCTTTTACCCTGAAACAAAAGGAACCTGTATGAGCATGATCAGATCTTTCTTTCTCATCGTCGTCCTTGCCGTTGTTGCATCTGCACAATCCACCCGGACGCCGGACATTACCCGGACAGAATTGTACGAGCATGTGAAGTATCTTGCCTCCGATGCACTGGAGGGGCGACGGGCAGGCTCCAAAGGAGCCGACCTTGCCGTGCAATACATCGTCAGGGAGTTTGCTTCTTACGGGCTCACCCCGAAGGGCGATAACGGTACGTTTCTACAGACGTTTGAGTTTGTTTCCGGCGTGAAACTCGGTCCCGCCAATAGTCTTTCCATCAAGCGCAACGGGACAACCGCTCTGGAGTTGAACAAGGACTTCCGTCCTCTCGGATTTTCCTCCTCGGAGTCAGTGGAAGGAGATTTGGTATTCGCGGGGTACGGTATTTCCTTACCAAACAAAACGTACGACGACTTTGACGGGATCGATGTCAAAGGGAAAATCCTTCTTCTTCTGCGCAATGCTCCCCCCTCCGATTCAACAATGAATTTCTCTGCCATCGTTGGTTCCCTCCGCTACAAAGCAACCAAAGCCAAGGAGCTCGGCGCCAAGGCCATCCTGTTTGTGACGGGACCGGAGGACGATCAGAATGACCAATTTATTCGCCTCAGCTACGATCAATCCACGGGTAATGCAGGAATCGTGGCAATCCACCTGAAACGGGAAGCCGCCGACAGGCTGCTGAAACTCGAGGAACGAGACCTTGCTGATGTTCAAAAGGGAATCAATGCGGCAAGGAAACCGAACTCGTTTCCGATCCGGAAGGTCGTTCTTTCGATTCAGACCGATGTGCAGCCGATCCGTGAAACAACCGCGAACGCTGTTGGATTTCTTGAAGGATCCGATCCTCTCCTGAAGAATGAGGTCATCGTCATCGGTGCACACTACGACCACCTGGGCTTCGGCGGAGAAGGTTCCGGGTCGCTCAGCCCCGATACCCCCGAGATCCATAATGGTGCAGATGATAATGCCTCCGGGACGGCCGGGTTGCTGGAGCTTGCCCAGGCCTTTGGCGCACGCAAGCATGAACTGAAGCGCAGCATCCTGTTTCTCGCGTTCGCTGCGGAGGAGTTGGGACTTCTCGGCTCGGCTCACTACGTCGCTGCCCCCACCCTGCCGTTGGAGAGGATGGCCGCCATGTTGAACATGGATATGATCGGACGGCTGAACAACCGCACCCTCATTGTGTACGGCATCGGGACATCACCGGGATTTGAAGAGCTGGTGAAGAAGCATAATCAGGATTCGACCTTCATCTTCAAACTGAATAAGGACGGGTTCGGACCGAGCGATCATGCTTCCTTCTATGGAAAACAGATTCCGGTCTTTCATTTCTTTACCGACATCCACTCCGATTACCACCGCCCATCGGATGACTTTGAGAAGATCAATGCGGAAGGGATGGAGCAGGTGGCGAAGCTTGTGTATGCGATCGCATCAGACTTAATTCTGGCACCGGAGAAGCCCGCGTATGCCGCCGTCGAGGCGCAGCGTCCTGCCGGGGGCGGCCGTGGAGGTTCACGCGTCTACATGGGAACGATCCCTGATTTCGGAGAGTCGACGGAGGGGATGAAGATTTCCGGCGTCCGGGAAGGAAGTCCGGCCGCAAAAGCCGGATTGATTGGCGGCGATGTCATTGTGAAATTTGGACGGGTTGATATAAAAAACCTGTATGACTTTACGTACGCGTTGGGGGAATACAAGCCGGGTGATGAGGTTGATGTGACGGTGAAGCGGGGAATGGAAACGAAGACGATGAGGGTCCTTTTGGAGCGGCGGAGTCAGTAGGGTTTTTATTTTTTGGCAATGAATGTAGGGCGACCCGCCCGCCTGTCGAGATCTCATCCCCGTCGGGCGGGGACGCTGTCTCGCCTACAGGGCCTTTGAAGGTAATGG
>DKJQ01000175.1 GCA_002454845.1 Ignavibacteria bacterium UBA6688 | reverse complement strand
CCATCGGCCAGAGCCCCGATCATCAAGGCCCTGTGCGAAATGGACTTATCGCCAGGAACCCTCATGGAACCTTTCAATCCTGCGGATGGTAGAATAGTATGCTTCACTTCGTTGTGTATTTTGCCGGAGCACGTTGGGGTTGGTGAAATTCAGCGGATAGCAGAATCAGCACACTCCCAAAAATAAAAAATCCTCACACTCGATACAACCATCCAGTGTGAGGATACTTCATCACAATTCAACATTATCGTCTATTGGAGTGGCCACGGTTCCGGTCACCACCACGGTCCCCACCTCGGTCCCCACCCCGGTCGCGACGGGGAGCGCTGCTGCGCTTTTCCATTTCCTCGGCGGCACCTTCACCGCCCGGGAGCAGGGCTTTCCGGCTGAGGTTCAACCGGCCCTCATTGTCGATCTTCATCAACTTCACTTCGATCTTGTCACCGACCTTGACGAGATCCTCCACCTTCTCGACCCTGTTGACATCGAGTTGGGATATATGGACGAGCCCTTCCTTGCCGGGGAGAATTTCCACAAAGGCCCCGAAATCCATGATCTTCTTCACGGTGGCCTCGTACGTTTTTCCGACCTCCGGCATTTCCGTCATGCGTCGGATGGCCACCATGGCTTTTTCCGCCGAAGCCGCTTCCACCGCGGCCACAGTGACGGTCCCATCATCCTCTATATTGATCTCGGCGCCGCTGTCCTTGACCAACTGGCGGATGTTCTTCCCTCCGGGTCCGATGAGAGCTCCGATCATATCAATAGGAATCTTGATGGTCTGGAGGCGCGGAGCGAATGGTGACAGGTCGGGGCGGGGTGCATCAAGGGCCTTCGCCATCTCACCCAGGATATGCAAACGTCCCTCCTTGGCCTGTTCGAGCGCTTTCTGCATCACCTCGAGAGTGATTCCCTTGATCTTAATGTCCATCTGGAACGATGTGATGCCTTCACGTGAACCGGCCACTTTGAAATCCATGTCACCCAAATGATCTTCATTCCCGAGGATATCACTGAGGATCGCGATGCCGTCTCCCTCTTTGACGAGGCCCATCGCGATGCCTGCGATCGGACGTTTCAGGGGAACACCTGCATCGAACAACGCCAACGTACCCGCACAGACGGTCGCCATGGAAGAGGAGCCGTTTGATTCGAGAATATCGGAAACAATGCGAATGGTGTATGGAAACTCACTGTCTGCGGGGACCAGGATCTTCAATGCCCGCTCGGCAAGGTTCCCGTGACCGATTTCGCGTCTCCCGGTAAACCCGACTCTCCCCACCTCGCCAACACTGAAGGGGGGGAAGTTATAATGCAGCATGAACCGTTTGGTTGTTTCAGGCAACAATCCATCGATGAATTGCTCATCCAGTTTTGTTCCAAGCGTGACGGTGGTCAAACTTTGCGTTTCACCGCGTGTGAACAAAGCCGAACCGTGTGTCCGGGGAAGCAGACCCACTTCGCACGTGATGGAGCGTATATCCCGTAGTCCGCGTCCGTCCAGGCGCTTTCCTTCCTGAAGGATGGTCGATCGCATGGAATCACTTTCCAGATCGTGGAGCGCCGTGTCGATCGCCTCTTCCTGCTCAGGATACTGTTCCGCCAGCGCTATCCGGACCTCTTCATATACTTTCCCCGTTTGTGCCGCCCGCTCTTCTTTGGACAGGACTGTGCGGCTCAGTTCTTTGATCTGTTTCGCCGCGAGGCCCTTCACCTTCTCGGTGAGCCCTTCGGGAATTTGCGGAAGTTCGATTGCCCTTTTCGGGCGATTGATGGCAGCAGCGAGTTCCTTCTGGACGGCACAAAGGGCTTTGATGGAATCGTGCCCGAATTTCAGTGCAGCAATCATATCGGACTCGGAGATCTCTTTGGACTCTCCTTCGACCATCACAATAGAATCCTCTGTACCAGCGACCATGACATCCATGTCGCTCGTCTCCAGTTCACTGAACGTCGGGTTGATGATAAAGTTACCATTCACGCGGCCCACGCGAACTTCGGCAATCGGGCCATCGAACGGGATATCGGAGATCATCAGTGCGGCCGATGCAGCGCATCCCCCCAGCACGTCACTGTCGTGTTGGGCATCGGCAGAATACACCGTGACGAGCAGCTGTGTTTCGTTGAAATAATCCTTGGGGAACATCGGACGGATCGGGCGGTCAATGAGGCGAGACGAAAGAATCTCTTTTTCGGTGGGCCGTCCTTCCCTCTTGAAAAATCCCCCGGGTATTTTTCCGGCAGCCGCCGTCTTCTCACGATATTCAACCTGGAGGGGGAAGAAATCCTGTCCTTCCTTTGCCTTGCGGGCGCTGACAACCGCCGCCAGCACCATGGTATCTGCATAGCGGACCATCACCGCTCCGTCGGCCTGTTTCGCGAACCGGCCCGTCTCAAACGAAAATCGTTTTCCACCGAGGGTTATTTCTTTTGTCACCATCATAATCATTCTTCCTTTGATAAAAATATCTCATCCGTGATGCTTGCCACCCTGGCGAGCTTACTTACGGATTTCGAGCTCCTGAATAATCTTTCTGTACCGTTCAATATCCTTCTTCATGAGATAATCGAGCAGCCGGCGGCGCTTTCCCACCATCTTCAACAACCCAAAGCGGCCATGGTGGTCTTTCTTATGCTGATTCAGATGGGGGGAGAGGCTGTTGATGTTGGCGGTCAGAAGGGCGATTTGTACCTCGGGGGTTCCCGAGTCGCTCGGTCCTTTACCGAATTTCTTGAGGA
>DKJQ01000390.1 GCA_002454845.1 Ignavibacteria bacterium UBA6688 | reverse complement strand
AAGTCGAGACTTCGCTCGAATCCACCTCCGCCATTGCTTGCGCACAGAACAAGAAAAGGCACAGGACGACTCTATGCAATGAAGATCCCATGGAAGCAATCCTAAGGTGGTCCAAAGGTTACTTGCCGAAGCCCGGTTCCATCCGTATTGATTAACCAGACCGTAGAGTTATTTCGAAAATTTATCTCATTCGTGAACCGGCGAAGGAAGACGATGCTCCGTCCGTCCGGAGTCCAAGAGGGATCACTGCCGGCGGTCACCACGCGCACATCGCTCCCGTCGTCACGAGAGATTTTGATGAGAGACTCTGTCCATGAAGTTTGGAAAATGATCTTGCTCCCATCGGGAGAGTAGCTTGCGTTCATATTCGCATTCTTATCCTGGATAATGGGTCGGAAGGGGTAACCGGTCGTGTCTACGAGGAGGATATCGCTCGACGCTGCCTGTCCAGGCCCATGGGTGAAAAGGACGTATTTTTCAGTCGGTGACCAGTCAGGATAGGATTGCCTCGCATACACATTCTGCCAGTACTTGCCAATGATCGTGAACTGTGAACCATCGGATGCGATCTTGCAAATGATGCTGTTTTCAACTTCCGCGTTGGGACGGTACGTAAATGCGATCCAGGAGCCTGTATGATTCCAACGGGGGTGAGAACCGCCTCCTACAAAAAGTCTCACATCCGATCCCGGGTCGAGATAATCTCCGGTGAGTCTGACTTTCTGAATATCTTTCCAGTCTTTAAGATAGACAAGCCACGCTCCATCCCGACTGATGTCAAAGCTGAAGCCGCCATTTAAAAGAAGGAGATGTGGGTTCAAACCGTCCATCCCTGTAATCCAAAGGCCCGTCGAATCCGGAATGTACGTGCTTCTTCCATCCTTCAGGATGGAGGCAAAGTGAGTGTGATGGTAGATGACATACCTTCCGTCAGGCGTTACCTTTGGTCCATGATCGAGTGAGGGATAACCGGGGTGCCTGTAAGATTCGGTGGGGAAGTTACAGGAAAAAAGGAAAAGAGTCGTAACAACAAGCTGGATAATCGCCAGCAATTTCATCGAGATCCCTTCAGCACATTTAGCCTCCATTGATCCGAGGTTCTGCAACCAACATATCGCCCGTCACTACAATACTTTGCCATAGTCCTGCCTCTCCTTTCCACATATATTTTATGGCACTATTCGTGAATAGGGTTACCTCAACTTCGCATTTCTCGGAGGGTTTGTCAAGCGTTTTCCTAATAAAATTCCTGCGTGTGATGCCCCTCAAACAGAAATAAATCTGGAATGACTCGGATCTATCAGTTTCATGGTTTGAGTTGCCTAACCTTCCATAAAACAAAAAACCCTCCCGCTCTTTGAGAACGGAAGGGTTCATGCTACCTACTGCCTACAACCTTTCACCTACAACCTGCTTCTTAGTACATATCCCCCATCCCACCGCCGTGCGGCATCGGGGGAGCGGAATCCTTCTTCTCAGGCTTCTCCACGATGGTCGCTTCGGTGGTCAGGAGCAGGGAGGCGATGCTGGCTGCATTTTCCAACGCAACACGGGCAACCTTCGTCGGGTCAATGACCCCGGCTTTGATCAGGTTCTCGTACTTGTCGGTCAATGCGTTGAAACCCCAATCGTCCTTCCCTTCCTTCACCTTGTTCACGACAACGGAGCCTTCGAGGCCTGCGTTCTCCACGATCTGACGAATCGGCTCTTCGAGGGCGCGACGGACAATCTCCACACCTGTCTGCTGGTCCGCATTTTCGCCCTTCAAATCGGCCAGTTTGCTGATGACGCGGAGATAGGCGACGCCGCCGCCGGGGATAATTCCTTCTTCCACCGCAGCGCGGGTGGCATGGAGGGCATCCTCAACACGGGCCTTCTTCTCCTTCATCTCGACTTCGGTCGATGCGCCGATCTTGATCACGGCAACACCACCGGAGAGTTTTGCCAGACGCTCCTGCAGCTTCTCCTTGTCGTAGTCCGATGTCGTCTTGTCGATCTGCTGCTTGATCTCGTTGATGCGCTTCTTGATGTCGTCCTTCTTGCCTGCGCCCTCAACGATCGTCGTGTTGTCCTTGTCGATCGTGACGCGCTTGGCGGTGCCGAGGTAGGTCAACTGGGCGTTCTCCAGCTTGAAGCCCTTCTCTTCGGAGATCACCGTTCCGCCGGTCAGGACCGCGATATCTTCGAGCATCGCTTTCCGCCGATCACCGAAGCCGGGGGCCTTCACCGCACACACGCGCAGTGTACCACGCAGCTTGTTGACCACCAACGTTGCCAACGCTTCGCCTTCGACTTCTTCGGCGATAATGAGCGTCGCACGTCCGGATTGAGCAACCTTCTCCAGCATCGGAAGCATGTCCTTCATCGCGGCGATTTTCTTGTCGTGGATCAGGATGTAGGGATCTTCCAACACGGTCTCCATGCTCTCCGCATCCGTGACGAAGTAGGGGGAGAGGTAGCCGCGGTCGAACTGCATTCCCTCGACGACATCCAGCGTTGTCTCGGTACCCTTTGCTTCCTCAACGGTGATAACGCCATCCTTGCCAACCTTCTCCATGGCATCGGCGATCAGGTTACCGATGTTGCGATCGTTATTGGCGGAGATGGAGCCGACCTGGGCAATTTTCTCTTTATCGTCGCCGATGGTCTTGCTGATCTCTTTTAAACCCTCGACGATCTTGGTGACAGCCAGATCGATGCCGCGCTTCAGATCCATCGGGTTGGCGCCGGCCGTCACGTTCTTCAAGCCCTCGCGAACGATCGCCTGGGCCAGAACGGTTGCGGTGGTGGTGCCATCGCCGGCTATGTCGGAGGTCTTGGAAGCGACCTCACGGACCATCTGGGCTCCCATGTTCTCGATGGGGTCTGTCAGTTCAACTTCTTTTGCAACGGTCACGCCGTCCTTGGTGATGGT
>DKJQ01000013.1:178-3967 GCA_002454845.1 Ignavibacteria bacterium UBA6688 | reverse complement strand
GATTGGCCAAAGAAACTCGTATAGGACATTCTTATACGGGTTTTTCTTTTTTTTGGCGTGACCAGGAGAGACTGAAACATCTTCGTGGTTGTTCCTGTATACGTTGACGGAAGCGCAACCGGCAGCGGGGTCTCCACGCAGACCCCAGGAAGAGGGCCGGTTCCCCCTGTTATCGGAGAAGGAACATGAAGAGTGCCTCATACGTCTATATGACTGAACCCGGACATTCACCCCAAACGGACAGGGGCCGGCCCCGGCAGCCTCGGGACCACACGAACCAGATGGAAGTACTCACGCAAGGCACGGAGGTCGCCCTTGAAGACAAGAGCGATGAGCTCCTTATTACCCTGTTCCAGCAAGGCGAGCGGGGAGCGTTCCGTATTCTTGTCGAACGGTATCACGCCCGGATCAAGAACCTGATCTATTCGATCTTCCATGAGCCGGATATCATCGACGACCTGGCGCAGGAGGTGTTCATCAAAGCGTATGAGGCGCTGCCACAGTTTCGGTTTCAGTCCTCATTCTACACCTGGTTGTACAGGATTGCGGTGAACAAAAGCCGCGATGAGTTGCGGAGAAGGAAAGTGCGGCGCCTGTTTTCACTCCAATCGATGTTGGAGTCCCGGGATCAGGAGCTGACCTCGAAGATGGTCGCCCATCCCGAGGAGAGCGAAGTGCAGGAGTTGATCGCCGGGGGACTGCAGTCGCTGCCGGAGAAGTTCCGACTTCCGATCGTTTTGAAGGACATCGAAGGCCGGTCGTACGAGGAGATTGCGGAAATCATGGATTGCGAAATCGGTACGGTCAAGTCCCGTCTCTCACGGGCAAGGGCGATGTTACGCGACGTCCTCAAGCCATACCTGAAGGAGATGTAAAAAGATGAAAACCTTGTCAAAAAAGAAACTCCTCGAACAGCTCTCGGCCTACGTCGACGGTGAGTTGAGTGCTGAAGAGCTTGAGGAGGTTGAGCGATTTCTTACGGAGGACGCCGAAGCCGCGCGGCAGGTCCGCGAGTTGCGTTCCGTCAAACGCCTCCTCGCGTCGAAGGAACAGCTCCCGGAACGGCTTGGATTCTGGACCCGACTTTCGGCAGAACTGGATCGGCAATCGAAGGAGGAGGAAAACCTGTTCCCGTTCCCACGCCGTGTGATGCCGTACGTTTCCATCGCAGCCGTCGTGGCCCTGGCATCGATCGGATTCCTCCTCTTTGAGCGTCGCGGGAGTGTGATGGAATATGTAAATCAGCAGGCGGAGAATGTACAGAAAGCGGTCGGGGAGAACCTCCTGACCGGCTCGCTCATGCCCCTCTTCTCGAACATCGACAAAAACCAGGTGCTCCAGTTCGCCCTGTTCGGAACACTCCCTCTCGACGCGCAGGCGGAAACTTCCTTCCGCGTCGATGACAGCGCCGAGAAGGGGTATCGCATCGATGTGGGCAAAACGCAGGATCAGCCTGCCCAGGTGGTGACCGTCAGGGATCTGTACCGCGAGCTCAAGCCGTCGGCCGTGCAGGCTCAGGTTATCGACTCATTGCTGGATATCGGCCGGGAGAAGATCGAATCGTCCGTGTTCATCGCGGAAGAAACAGGGATGGCCATTGATGCAAACCTGCCGAAATTCAATCGTGTCATGCTCTCCAGTATCGCCGCGACCCTTGAGCCGCCGCAGCGTGTAAAGTTTGAAAAGTTTCTCAAGGTCCGCAATTCTCCCTACATGATTACTGCGACGAATGCCATCCCGGTCCCCCCGGAGATGATCTTCCGTGAAATTCACCGTTCACCAGAGTCGGAGCGGTTCATCGTGGTCACACCCGACACGTTTGCCTTTGCCGTTGCCCCCCCTCAACACGAACAGATCGAGCGCACACGACGGCAGGTGGAAGTGCACCGTCACGAGATGCACGCGAAAGTGGACGTGCTGATCCGGAAATTTGCCGAACGGGAAGGTGACACGCAGATGCGTGTGGATGTTGCGAACGAGCCGGTGAGGGTGTTCGGGGATCCCGGGGTCATCACCATCGAGATCGACCGGAAGAGCGAGGACCTTCCCTCGTCGCATCGGATCACCATGGTGCGGCCGCGCATACCGAGCCCCGGTGTGTTTGTCCAGGCGCCCAAGGGCAGATCTTACGGCTTTCGCTTCTATAATACCGACTCGATGTTCACATTCGATATGCAGATTGACAGCACCATCGTGCGGATGCTGCAGAAGCCCGGGGGATCGGGGCGCGTGGAGGAGTTCGAGCAACTGTGGCAGGAGCAGAGGATTCGTTCGGGCATGCCACCCGACTCGGCCCAGATGAACCGGATCATGGAGTCGTTTCACAAAGGAACGATGAGCTTCGATTCGCTGATGAACATTATCAACCGGGAAGAACTTCGGGAGATGGTGGGCGACAGGAAGAAGCGGGTGCGCGTCCGGGAGCAGTAAGCCTGTTTTCAAGATGGATGTTCACGGAACCCCGGTTCGGAAAAGAACCCGGGGTTCCTTCGTGTACAGCCCTCCCGTTGGAGCGGCGTCTCAGTTTCCGTGGTTAAGGAATTTCACACCTGCCCGCCGATGCACTTCGTGCTTAGGCGGGCCTGCCCGTCGAACGCAAAGCTGTGCTTGCGGCAGGCGGGGAGTTTCACAAAGAAAAAGATAAGAGAGTTCCACAGAGAAAAGCTGTGCTCTGTGGAACTCCGTGGCCCTCGGTGTCTCTCTGTGTAATGCTTTTTCTCTGAAAATGAGACACCACATACACGCTTGATCCTTTGTTTTTGGGGCATTGTTTTGTAACTTTTTGCTTATTTCACCAAGGATCTCGATGGAATTCAGACAGGGCCCTATTCATGGGGTTGTCGTAAAGGATTTATCCAGGCACACGGACAGGCGCGGTTGGTTGACGGAGCTGTTTCGAAGCGATGAGATCGATCCGGAGTGTATGCCTGCCATGGGATACATCTCGGCTACCGAGCCGGGTGTTACGCGGGGACCGCACGAGCACCAGGATCAGGCCGATTTGTTTTGTTTCATCGGTCCCTCGACGTTTCGTATATCCCTGTGGGATAACAGAAAAGATTCCTCCACTTACGGCCATGCCATGATTGTGGAGGCGGGTGAGGCGCAGCCCCGATCGGTTCTGATCCCCGTCGGAGTTGTTCATGCCTATACCAACATTGGGCCGATAGCGGGATGGGTGATCAACCTGCCGAACCGTTTGTACGCAGGTCCCGGGCACAAGCTGCCGGTGGACGAAATCCGTCATGAAGACGACCCAAACAGTGCCTTCAAGGTTGCCGTCGACCACACTATTTCGGACCGCGGGGCCACCGGAAAACACGGAAAAAATTAAAGATGCCTTTTCGGTGTCAATCTGTGTGCCATCCGTGGTTCAATATTGTGCAGCTCTTCTTCAGCATGCAATAAACTTATGACTCTTCTCGTAACCGGCGGTGCGGGATTTATCGGCAGCAACTTCGTGCAGTATATGCTGCGGCTGTATCCGGCGTACCGGATCGTAAACCTCGATAAACTCACGTACGCGGGCAACCTGCAGAACCTGGACCAGGCGGAGGGGAACCAGCAGTATGCGTTCGAGCATGGCGACATCTGTGACAGGGAATTCGTTGCGTCGTTGTTCAGAAAGTACACCTTTGACGGCGTCATCAACTTTGCCGCGGAATCACATGTGGACCGGAGCATTATCGGGGCCTCCGAATTTGTCAGGACGAATGTTGTTGGGACAAATGTTCTCCTGGAGGTGGCGAGAGAATTCGCCCTGAAGCGATTCATCCAGGTTTCCACGGA
>DKJQ01000013.1:0-161 GCA_002454845.1 Ignavibacteria bacterium UBA6688 | reverse complement strand
GAGGTGTACGGATCACTCGGTCCGGAAGGTGCGTTCACGGAAACATCCCCTCTTCATCCCAACAGTCCCTATGCCGCGAGTAAGGCGTCAGCGGACATGCTCGCCCTGGCATACCACCACACACACGGTTTGCCGGTGCTGATCACCCGCTGCTCGAACAA
>DKJQ01000045.1 GCA_002454845.1 Ignavibacteria bacterium UBA6688 | reverse complement strand
TGAACGCTTCCTTTATTTCTCCGTTTTCATGTATCTGCATCAGACGCGCGGTTGCGAGTGGACGGTCGTTCTTATCGAGCTCTATGACTGCAGTTTTCTTTTGTGCGGGATGATAACCGACCTGCGAGTATGCAATCATGGGAGGGCGGATCCAGTCTGCAATTGTGCCGGCACCAAGATGCCACTCAAGCACAGCGCCCGTTTTCGCCGAGGGAAGCAGTGACCGTACAACAAACCATCCGTTCTGCGCTTTATTGCGGCCGTCAAATAACATCAACTCTCCCGACACCGATTGAATCGTCACTCTTCTGGCGGGATCTTCGGGCGCAAGAACGAGCGTCTTTCCCGATGCGATGGGATCAGGCTCAACAACGCCCGAGGATTCTCTCCGCATCGGTCCGCCGGGGGACAGGGGGAAATGCCCCCCCTTTCCATCCATCAAATAAGCCTTTGTAAAATAGGCGGAAGGCAGGAATTCCAGGTTGAATCCTGCTTTCCCCACCAGCCCTTGCGGCAGGGGCTTTTCCAGATGAACGGTAAGAGCGATTCCCTGGCCCAGCGGAACGGCTTTTATGGAGTAGGCAAAATCATAAGCGGGATACTCCAAAAACGCTTCAATCGTTTGAGTACGCCCGTCGATCTTGCGGTCAACAAATTTCGGAATGGCGTCCCATTGCTCCGGCGTCGGCTTCAAGCGAACATCGCCGTTCGTTGCCGTCCGGACCTCGTGATGAATGATTTCGATACCGCTGATTTTGGAGTCACTGAAGAGGTCATCGTACCAGTTGCTGTACACCAACACATTCAGGCCGCGGGTTTCAAAGTATCCCAGGTCGTTCAGCCTGAGCACGTGACCCGACTGACGGGCCTGGAGCGGCAACGTCCATACAAACGCAAGAATGAGCACTTGTTTGGGCATCGTCATGAAGGGTTTCCTGAGAGAACGCACAAATGTTACTCCGGAATCATAACAGGTTTCTTGCTGAATTGCTGGAAATACTTGAGGCACGTGTCCCGCCAGATTTCCGCATCGACGATGTGTTGCCCCAGCCTGGATCTGACATGCTCGAAGGCTTCCTGGTCAACCAGGGATTCGAGTCCAAGCCATTGATCGTACATGGACCGGACGTACTTCGTACCGGCATAGTACCGGTGGCAGAGCTCGTCCCATAGTATCCTGCCCGACTGGAGCCGGTGATCCCATGAGACATGATGAAACCAGAGCAGGTACTCTTCCGGACAGGTCTCTTCCGCATCAAACAGTTCCCGGATGGGGGAATCATATTGACCAACGGCGTTACTTCCGGTTGAACTTCGGTTGTAACCCAGGCCCGTGCTGTCCGCCCGGTGGTAATAGACGGAATTCCAGTCTTCCCGCCCGGCCCCCTCCACCTCAGGACCAGGACCATAATGAACATGCTCCTGCATGATATGGTGCAGACCCAGCGGCGTCATATAGTTGATACATGCCTCCCACGAACCCATCATCATGGAGAGAACGGTCGATTGGACGACCGGATTGTTCCCCCATGTCATGGAGATCCACTCGTCCGCGATCTGTTCAGAGGAGAGCGTGTGGTCCCACGCAAGCCGTCCGAACGCATACCAATTTGCCTGCGCAAAAAAGTGGCCGGTCCAGTTTACATCATCACCGGTATTGGCAACCCCGGCGATGCCGGTCATCGTGTACCCCTGAAGAGTCCCGTCCACCACGGACGCAAGTGTGGATCCGCGCCCCTTGGTGTGCAGGTCAAAATCAAAGATCTCCCTCCACATCGGCGCGAGGTACACAAGGTGCGTTGAGTGTCCAAGGTACTCCTGTGTTATCTGCAATTCCAGCATCATCGGAGTCTTGGGCATTGCGCCAAAGAGGGGCTGGACCGGTTCACGCGGTTGAAAGTCGAGCGGGCCATTCTTGGCCTGCACGAAGACGTTCGGGCGAAACTGACCGTCAAGCGGGACGAACTCCATGGCCGCCCGTTTCGTCCGGTCCGGATCGACATCTGCATTGTACACGAACGCACGCCACATGACGATGCCGCCGTGCGGAACAAGAGCCTCTGCCAGCATATTGGCCCCCTCGGCGTGGCTCCGACCGTAATCCTGAGGCCCGGGCATTCCCTCCGAATTCGCCTTCACAAGAAAGCCGCCGAAATCAGGAATGAACCGATAAATCTCACCCACTTTCTTCCCCCACCAATCCCGCACCGCCGGGTTCAACGGGTCCGACGTTGGGAGTTCACCGATTCCCCCCTTTCGATTTCCCTCCTGTTCAAACCGCCCGGGGATGGGTGCGGAAAAATTGGCCGACAAAAAAACCCGGATGCCGTACGGACGAAAGAGATCCGCGAGAGCTGCAACCTTTTGAAGGTATTCAGGTTTTAAGATCTGGGGATTTGCGTTGACGTTGTTGAGAACGACCCCGTTGATACCGAGTGAAGCATTGGCGCGGGCGTAGTCATGATAGCGCGGATCTATTGTACCGGGAAGTTCCTCCCATTTCCAGAGGGACTTTCCCGCGTACCCCCGTTCCACCGAACGGTCCAGATTATCCCAATGATTCAGCAAACGATACTGAATTCGCGGTTGGGAAACAATGGCGAGAGCGCGGATCGGCTGGTGCATCTGAAGCAGCCGGAGAAAATGAAACGCCCCCCGGAGCACCCCGATATCATGGTTGGCAACAATGAGAACAGCCCTCCCCCGCGGCGTCGTTCGGGTTTTTACGACGTACCCTTCCTGACCTGCCGCGTTTAATTCCTGCTGAACCTCTGCAAGGATACTCTGTGGAAGTGCCCCTCTCGCTCCGATAACGAGAGAGTTCGCGGCTTTGAAATCGGTCCCCTCCGACACCTCCTGCCCCAGCAGAAGTCGAAGGCCCCGCCGCAATTCCGTTTCTGCAAGTTTCATCGTCCCTGAATGGCTGGACACGACCAGAACCTTCAGGTCGTTGCGGTATTCCTGCAACAATGATTGATTCGAAACAAGTCTATATCCCAGCCACAGGTCGGTCCACTCCTTCGCAGGCGTTGCAGCCATCGAGTTCGTATGAGAGAACCAGAACAGGATCAGGATGATCGGGAAAGAAAGTCGTTTCCTCATGATGAACAGTCGTTCATTTTCCGGTTGGTGGATAG
>DKJQ01000346.1 GCA_002454845.1 Ignavibacteria bacterium UBA6688 | reverse complement strand
GTGACACCCGACCAGTCCAATGGCGAAGCCGAAAAAGAATGTCTTGATAACGGCCGGGAACAGGTCCTTGAACTCGATGCTTTGAAATACCTGCAAAAAGAACAGGTGGGCGCTGACGTGTCCTTTCAGGTTGACGCCAACGAAGGACCCTAAGAGTCCAACAGCATCGGCAAACACGACGAGCAACGGAAGCATCAGTGTGGCAGCAAGCACCCTCGTGACGACAAGATATTTGAACGGATTGGTGCCCGACACCTTCATCGCATCGATTTGTTGGGTTACATTCATGGATGCCAGCTCTGCTCCGATTCCCGACCCAACCTTGCCGGCAAAAATGAGCGCGGTGATCACCGGCCCTATTTCCCGAACAATGGAGACCGCGACCATCGCCGGCAATAACGATGCAGCTCCGAACTTCGCCAGGGTCGGTCTTGACTGAACCGTCAGCACAAGCCCGATGATAAAACCCGTAATGACTACCAGAGGAAGGGATTTGTAGCCGACTTGAAAGCACTGTTTCATCAGCTCCCCGAACTCGTACGGCGGTCTCCAGACTTCTTTGAAAAAGCGCAACGAAAACACTGTCATCGAAGACACTTCGGAAAAGAACCTGCCGAAGGCCGAATCAGGAACTTGCCCTGAAACCAGCTTCAGGATGACTATTGGCTTTTCTTTGAGAATGTGTAACTGCTTCGAAAGGAGTTTGCTCATGATTCCTTATGTTCCTGAATTTCGCCGTCGGCCATCCGATGGCTCCGCGGAGATTCTTAAACCACCTGACATCAATCCCTCAAGTGTGTTCTTGAATGAGGATTCCCTGATGCATCTTTTCGTTTTTCTTCTCTCGTTTGGCCGCTTTCTTTTCCTTCTTGGTTTTTTGCGGCGCTTTCTTTCCATCCTTTTTGCTGTCTTGACCTTTGGCCATGATGATTGTCCCTTCAAGGTATGTTGAGAATCCACGTTGAGGAAACTTTCCTCCCGGCTCCTGGACGAAAAATGTGTTCCTCGTGCAAGACCCGTTGCTGCCGTTTATTGAACCGCTGATCCCACGACGCGTTTAACCTGCTGGCCGGCTCGGAGCTGGCCGTTCTGTTCCACTTGATTGACCAGTGCGAGGGCTTCGAGCGAAACACCGGAAGGATACTGCCGGTGAAACTCCGCGAGCGACATCGCCTTCGCAATGGTGACAATCTTGAGACGCTGAGGCTGCATCGAAAGCATGCCCGCATCCGTCAATCGATCGAAGCTGCCGATCGCCCGCGTCATTCCTTGCTCATAGGTGCCCCAGCCAGCCTGGCTGGTATAGCCCAGGAGTTGATAGACACGTCCATCATATTCAACGAACGCCACAGTCCCTTGCACGACTCCCTGCTCCGTTTGTGCTGTGAAACTGCCGGATGAAGTCCGGAAGCCATGGATGCTGGTAGATCCGGTACGCAGCACGGTCAATCCCTCCTGAGAAAAGAATTCTCTCGCCGCCTCCGCGCTGGATGACTTGCTGGAGAAGGCAATGACAACGATCGCATCTTCTTTCGGGCTCACTCCCACAACCGCTTGTTTCTGATTCATCAGGTTCCATCCCGCGGGGAAATCGAAACGGAATTTCAAATCCGGCTGGTAGAAAGTATTGCCTTTGAAAAAGCCTTCCCGGGGATTCAACCCAAACATCATGCCGTCGATTTGTTTCAGATAGGATTCCCGGTTGATGGTGCCGCCGGCTGGAGCCGGACTTATCGTGCTGATGATTTCAGCGATATGCTCCCGTCGGTTGCCGGGGCTGGGATGCGTGGCCAACCATTCCGGAGCACGACCGGTACCCCCCTCCTGCGAGAGACGATCTAACATACCCATCACCGCTCCCAATTGACGCGGATCGCTCCCCGTCCGTGTCATGTAGCGGACGCCAAGCTCATCCGCCTGGTTTTCATCGTCACGGCTGAATTTGAGGAACAAGAGTCCCAATCCCGTTCCTGCCAGGTCGGCGTACGGCTGGATTTCGGGAATCAAAGCCGTTCCAAGTCCAAGACCAAGCTGGGCAAGCTGCGAAGTTGCCATTTGATGAACCGAATGTTGCGCTGTGACGTGTCCGATCTCGTGCCCCATGACGCCGGCGAGCTCTGCTTCGCTGTTGAGATGTGCGAGGATGCCGCGCGTGACATAGATGAACCCCC
Source organism: Ignavibacteria bacterium UBA6688 (assembly GCA_002454845.1). Lineage (GTDB taxonomy): Bacteria > Bacteroidota > Ignavibacteria > UBA10030 > UBA10030 > UBA6688. The sequence continues at coordinate 3,291 of DKJQ01000346.1, read as the reverse complement.
CGGGAACCGCAAAGGCATTGACGACCGGGTCATCCACCACACGAAATGTCCACGGAAGGTTCGGGCGCTCGGAGGTTGACGCGAGCTTCGTCCCCAATTGGTGGACGTACCGCTGGAGCGTTTCATCCGGATACAAACCGAGTGAAGCGCTGATTTCCTGGTCGGCCTGTTTCCCCATGGCGATTTCCTGAGCTTCACTGGTGAAATTCAGTCGCCGCTCGCCGGTGGCGAGGTTGGTGGAGCATCCTCCCATCGTGGCGACAAGACCGATCGCGAGGAGGGCGAGAGGATGAAGAAGGGAAGAGAGCATGCGTTGTACAGACGAGATCCTGGCATAGGCGGGACGGGTGTGTGATGACAGTGATTTCATAATCAGCCTCTTTTTCTCCAGTGAAGTGTGGAATGCCGTTGATTGAATTTACGTTCTTGAGATGATGGCATCCAGCCGGGGATGAACCCTTGTCTCTCTGACCGGGGCCCGGGCCGGGTCATTTCTTTTTCCCTCAAAATCCGACGACATCCTGAACAGCGGTGCGAAGGGAATACCACACATACTGGATGAACGTGTCGTCGGGCTTCCGCATATAATTCACCTTGCCAATCCTGAACGAATCCGGTTTGTCCGGCACATTGGTCCCGTGGATCTTGAAGGTATTCGCGATGAACGAAGTAATCCTGTCGGCAAGACCCTTTTCACTTCCCGTTTGTTCATTGATGGCTGCAAGGCTCAAGTCCCGGTAGATACCGCGCAAGCTGCCGAAGGCACGTCCTGAAACTACATGGACGTCGAATATTGCTTTTTGAAGAGTCCCCGACTTGATGCGCATCTGCTCGGCCGGTTCAAGGAACGAATTGAGGGCGCGGAGATCCATGGCGCTCAACGAACCGGAGTATGCGAAGGAAAACTCCGGCGATGCGACGGGAATTGAGATCAGCACCTCGATCGTTCCGGCCTTCGCCAGTATTGCCTGAGCGCGAAGAACAAGGGGGACGCCACGGTCACCATGGTTGGCGATCCCTTCTGCCAAAGCCTGGAGACTGTCAAATGTGATCCGGGGCGGTTCCAACCCGGGCGCAAAGATCTCCGAGTACTCCGCTCGTCCATTGATGATGTTCACCCGATCGATGCGCAAGGTTTCCTGTATCGAAGAAAGAAGCTCATGCGGCATGGGGGGACTCGGGTCGTCCGTGTTGCTGGGCTTGTTCTTATTTACCACAACGTCGAAAGACGCGTTACGGATTTGCAGGGATCGGGCACGGTATGCCGTCCCTTGCAGCAATTCGAGACACGCCAAACCTGTTGCTTTGGCATGGGGAACAACAAGGCGATACCGGGTTTGTCTGAACTTGCTTGCCGCAAAAAAGCTCTCATCATCACCCAACGGGTGATACTTGAAAGACTCAACGACGAGCTCTGAATCCGGCAGCGATACCCGCAGTCGTTCGCTGCGAAGTTCATAGTGTGACTGAGGGAACCTCAGCACAACAGCTTGAGCATCGACAACGGTGTTGGCAAAGTCATCTGGGGCAAGAGTACCCCCCAAAAGGATGTGCATCCAGCCGATCCCGCTCACGGAGACTGAATCCATGGTGCCTGATGTGGTGCCATCGATTGTGCCCAATGCAACGGAGTCAAATCCAAAACGGTTCATCAAAACGCTATAGCGCATTTCAGCGATGCGTATCGTGTACCCGGGAAACGATTCCGCGAACGCCGCGGTAATTCTGGGCTTCACAAATCTGTTCACAATCGGGTCAGCGAAGAGCAGGAGGACCAGGCCGCAAAGGAGCACCAGTGCTCCCACGCCCAGCCCCGCATAGGCTACGATCCTCAACGGTGACGTTCGTGAGTCGGTTGGTAGTCTTTTTTTCCTCATGTGCTCATGGTCCTCACTTATTGTGTTGGGAGAGTGATCGTGTTTTGAATCAACGTCACTGAGGCCCCTCCCGAGGGAACGAGCGCCCTGCCATCCAACCTTGCACCTGCCAGAAGGTAAAAGGTGTTGGCGATGATGGTCCCCTTCATCTTCGAGGCCGTATTCAGCGTGACAGCTGTTCCCGCCACCCAGAAAATATTCCTCGCCTGCGCACCGTTGATCAAGAGAACTTCGCTGTTGTTATTGAGCAGGATTGTCGTTGAAGCGCGGATGATGAAAACAGCACTGCTATCTCCCTGCGCATCGAGGGTAACAGTACCACCCACGGACAGATCAATGGTGCCTTGCGAATAGAGACCCGGATACAATGTCTGTGCGGCAAGATTTCCCAAGAGTGGTATTGGTGTTCCACGTCCGGCAGCGTTGCCATCGGTACGAGCGTTGGTTGCATCATTCTTTGCCACCAGTAACATTGCCGGTGCCGCCGTGGAACCTGCGGGACCCGCCGCATCAACCGCGTAAATTGTACCGGTCACTTCCCCTGACGATAATCCCGTAATGGCACCCCCCGTGATGGGACTTAATCCGACATCACCCGTAATTGCTGATGTCGGAGTGTTGGTGATTGCCTGGTCGGACAGAACTGCAAACCGTCCTGCGGTTGCCAGGATTATCGGAGCCTGCCCTGTCGTAAAGTTCCGCACCGTGGAGTACGCACTCGTTCCGCTCACATTTGTCGCATTCACTCGCCAGTAGTAGCTTGTCGTCCCTGCCAGGCCCGTGATCCGTTGCGACGTACCGGTAAGCGTCGAGTTGTCGTACACCGTAGTGGCAAAATCCGGGGTCAGGGAGACCTGCAGACGATAAGAGGCGGCCCCCGTCGAGACATTCCAGCTCAAGGTCGGACTCGTGGAAATGTTGACCGCTGCGTTCGCAGGTGCGATGAGAACCGGTGGAGCAGGTATATCGATGGCAAACGAGGCAGATATCGTATGGTTGGCGGTCACATTCGTGAACGTATAACTCGTCACCGCACCGACGGAAACCCCATCGACCAGCACATCAAGAACGTGATATCCTGTACTGGGCGCGATGGTGAAGGCCTGACTCGTGCCGTAATCAACTGTCTGGATTCCCGACGGCGCGATCGTTCCATTGGATCCTGCGCTGGCCGTGATCGTAAAGGTGTCGATGGCGAAGGAGGCTGCAATCGTGTGATTGGCAGTCACGTTGCTGAACGTGTAGCTGGTCACCGCACCCACGGAGACTCCATCGACCAAGACATCAAGAACGTGATACCCTGTACTGGGTGTGATGGTGAAGGCCTGATTCGTCCCGTAATTGACTGTCTGGATTCCCGACGGCGCGATCGTTCCATTGGCTCCTGTGCTGGCCGTGATCGTAAAGGTGTCGA
>DKJQ01000400.1 GCA_002454845.1 Ignavibacteria bacterium UBA6688 | reverse complement strand
TTCAACTCCATTGATTCTGTAGATGTGGCATTTCTTGTCTTTCAGAATGCCGGTAATGTAGCGAAAAAGCTCGTCGCGGTTATCTGCCGTCAGCGTCCTTTGGCGGTGTTTCGTTCCAAAGACAATTTGATAAAGTATTTGTGTAAATGTACTCATGGTCACCTTGAACCCCTTCGGGGTTCGTCGTTTGTCGTGCTGCCTTTATTTGGCTTGAACCCCTCTGGGGTTCCTGGCTTATCAGGGCACCGGTTATTCATCTTGAACCCCTTCAGGGTTCGTCGTTTGTCGTGACGCTGGCTATTCAACTTGAACCCCTTCGGGGTTGGGCCCATTCAACCTCTTCGGGTTATTCATTTTCAACCCCTTCGGGGTTTGGCGGTGGTTTGTTTTGAACTCGGCCAACTCTATGGTCTCTACTAACAGTAACGAAATGAGGTAACAGGTCAGAAAAGTTTTCTTGGTCGGGTACGGTGACTGAATGGCGTGAGTCAAAGAGATGGCAAGGAAGGGTTGCAGCTTTGAAGATTGAGCAGGGCGTGGGATTGATGGCGCTCGAGCGCAGGAAAAAACTATCTAACCCGCGGGTGCGGAAGCATCGTGCTTCCTGGGACCGGGCTACTTTCCTTTGAACTGCGCGGGGCGTTTCTCAAGGAAGGCTGTGACACCCTCTTTGTGGTCCTCAGAAAGTGAAGCGATCTCCTGAATGGTTGCTTCGTAATCAAGGAGGGTGTCGAGGTCGGAGGCGAGAGCTTTATTCAGCGTGCGCTTGATGAGTCCGATCGATTTCGTGGGGGATTTGGCGAGGCGTTCGGCGAGTTCCATCGTAATCTTTTCGAGGTCGGGGGAGGGGACAATCTTGTTCACCAATCCAACACGCTCCGCCTCCGCGGCCGTGACGTCGTTTCCGAGCGCCGCGTATTCAAACGCTCTTGCCATGCCGACGAGTCTGGGGAGGAACCAGTGCGATCCCGAGTCCGGAATGAGTCCGATGCGGATGAAGACTTCGATGAGCTTCGCGTGTTCCGCCATGATCCGCATGTCGCATGCGAGAGCGATGCTCAAGCCGGCCCCCGCCGCCACGCCGTTGATCATGCCAATGATCGGTTTCTCCATCGACCGCATTTTCCGGATCATCGGGTTATAGCTTTTTTCGAGCGATTGCTTGAGCGACCGCCGCTCTCCCTTTCCTGCATGTTCCTTCAGATCCTGGCCTGAGCAAAACGCTTTCTCACCCGCCCCCCTGATGACAATGCAACGGACGGTTGGATCCCTCTCTGCCTCTTTCAACGCGTCATTGATCTCCTTTTTCATCTGCTCATTCAGGGCGTTGAAGACCTCCGGCCGGTTAAGGGTGATGGTGACGACGGAGTTATTGACATTGTACAAAAGCGTTTCGAAAGGCATATGCTTCGCGCTCTAATGGCTCTTTGACCGGTGAATGATACTTGTCGTGGTTTGCGTGCCCCATCCATTCCCCCTCACCCTCGCCCCTCTGCCCCCAATTTCCCCCTCAACAAGCACTCATCTGCCCTTCCACTCTTGTTTTCGCTTCTCCACGAACGACTTCATTCCTTCCTTTTGATCCTCGCTCGAGAAGAGGAGGTAGAAATTCTTCCGCTCGAACTCGAGTCCCCCTTCGATCGTCGTGTCGAACGCTTTCAGCACCGATTCTTTCGCGAGCTTGACGGCGACCGGAGCTTTCCCGGCGATTTCCTTTGCCAGATTCTTCGCTTCCTGCAAATAGTATTCGACCGGCACAACCTTATTGATCAATCCCCATTGTAATGCTTCCTGCGCGGTAATTATCCCTCCTGTCAGTACCATCTCCATGGCCTTGGCCTTCCCGACCGCGCGCGTGAGCCGTTGTGTTCCACCGGCGCCGGGGATGACGCCGATGTTGATCTCCGGCTGACCGATCTTCGCAGTTTCTGAAGCGATCACGATGTCGCATGTCATCATCAGTTCGCAGCCGCCGCCAAGGGCAAACCCGCTGACAGCAGCAATGATCGGTTTCTTGATCTTCCGGATCCGGTCCCAGCGGGCGAACTGATCGCGCAAGAGCATCTCCATCGCCGAGGCATCCGCCATCTCTTTAATATCCGCGCCGGCCGCGAATGCCTTCTCGTTCCCGGTGAGAACGATGCATCGCACCTTGTCGTCCTTGTCGAGCATCTCGAGGGCGTCGACCAGCTCCGTCATAAGCTGAATGTTGATCGCGTTCAGCACTTCGGGACGGTTGAATTGAATGACGGCGTAGCCGGATTCTTTCGTGATGAGTAAGTGATCGTAGGACATAGGGGTCAATTCAAAATGAAAAATTAGAAAGTGGAAAGGGAGAAACAGTAGTAAGTAAAAAGTATGCAGTATGCAGAATACAGAATGCAGTATGGGACGAAATGAACGGGTTTGTCACTGGAGGGCATTAAGACTTCCTGCTTTTCCCTCGCGTTGTCCGCTTTCTGCCATCAGGCATCTGTCCTGTGTCATCTGCAATCTGCCTCCTGCCATCTGCCATCTGCTGTCTTATCTTCTCGTAATCAATCGGGCGTTTCTCATTGAAGGCGTTAATCCCTTCGATAATCTCCGGTGCGGAGGTATGGACGGTAAGCCAGTCGCGCGCGTGGCCGATCGTCATGCTCCAGGAAAAATCACGCCAGAAATTGAGTTGCTGTTTTGTGTAGCGGGTGCATTCAGGAAGTTTCCTGACGAGTTTTTTGCACATCGCTTCGACGGCGGCATCGAGCTCTTTGCGGGGCACAACCTCATTCACTAATCCCCACTCGAGGGCTTTCTTTGCCGGAATCGGTTCGCACAGGAAGAGGATTTCACGCGCACGGCGGTCGCCGACAATCAACGGCAACCACTGGGTGGCTCCTGCGGCAGGGACGGATCCATGCTCGGTGCCGACGTGGCGGATGCTGATATCATCGGCCGCGATGGCAAGATCACATGACATCTGCAATTCGTTTCCGCCCCCCACCACCATGCCGTTGAGCCGGGCTACGGTCGGTTTGCCGATGGTGCGAAGGCGTTCGAAGGTTTCGATGAAGACTCCCATCCATTTGTAAAAATCATTCGGCCGGTCAAGGAAGTCCTCTTTCCATTCCTTTAGGTCCGCTCCCGTACAGAAGGCCCGGTCTCCCGCGCCGCTGACGACGACCACCGCGATCGTGTCATCCCAAGCGGCGTCCTGAAATGCGGAACCGAGCTCCAGCAGCGTCTCCAGGTTCAGGCAGTTGAGAACCTTCGGACGGTTGATGGTGATCGTCGCCACCCGCCGTTTCTTTTCGTACACGATGTTCTTGAAACGGAATTCCTTTGATGTCCAGCCGGAATACTTACTCATAAAATTCGATTGTTGATTGAGAGTGAATGGGAGTCGACGGCCGGAAGTCAGTCCTGGAACGAATCAATGGAGGAATCTTCCTTCACCTCAGCGAAGAACATGGTGACGAGGCTTCCTGCGAACTCCATGACATCCCGGGCAGCGGCCTTGCCTTCCGGGGAGGCGAGGGCGCGTTGCATGGACTCGGCGTTGTCGAAATACATTTCGGCCATCAGATACTGCTTCGGCTCGCCGATGGGGGCGCCAGTGATGTGGGCGACTTCCAGCTTCCGCAGTCCGGGCCATTTCTTGACGAGGGGAGTGTGGATCCCGAAATAGTGTTTTTCGAATGCCTTGATATCTTCCGGTTTTCTGTACAGGGCGATGAGTTTAACCATAATGAACTTTCTTCGGAATGAATGATGAATGAGCGGGAACGGACAAATATAGAAGATGACCGGAAGAGAAGCAAGGTCG
>DKJQ01000283.1 GCA_002454845.1 Ignavibacteria bacterium UBA6688 | reverse complement strand
TGACAATCGCCCAGATATTCCGTCCGAAGTTTACCTATCAATACCCGGAGGAGAGGTTCACACCACCGGCCTCATTTCGTGGTCGACCGGTTCTGGCGGAGGAGAATGGGGTCGAGCGGTGTGTGGCATGCGGCCTGTGCTCCCGGGTTTGCCCAGCTCTTGCGATCGAGGTTCAGGCGGCAGAAACCGAGCTTGAGAAGGAGCGTTACCCCATCAAATTTGAGATTAACATGGTCCGCTGTATCTTCTGTGGGTTCTGCGAGGAGGTTTGTCCCGAAGAGGCAATTATCATGAGCAGTGAGTATGAGCTCGTCTTCACGAGTCAGGAACAGGCAATCTTCGGGAAGGAGAAGCTCCTGATGTCTACCGAGAAACTGCGGCCCCGGCTTGAATGGCTCAAGGCTCACCGTTAGAATTTAGATACTGTACGACAGGATATCTTCTTACAATTGAAGGATTTGAAGGGACGGGAAGAAGTATCAGGGTTAGGTGATTTTCACTTCGATAGGCAGCACATTCTCTCCCCGATAATGCCGACACCATCCACCACTCGATTTATCTTACATCCGATTCGGTTCCATGTTCACAAAGGTTCTCAGCAGTGCTACGTTTGGGGTTAATGCTCATCTCATTGAGGTGGAAACCCATGTTGAGGATCGAAGCCCGAATTTCTTTCTCGTAGGCCTCCCCGACAACGCGGTGAAAGAATCCCGTTCCCGCATTACAGCGGCTATCAGGAACTCAGATCTCAAGTTTCCTCGGGGTGAACTCACGATCAACCTGGCCCCGGCAGATATCAAGAAGGAGGGATCCGCTTATGATCTCCCAATCGCCATTGGTATGTTGGGAGCATCGGGTCAGTGCGGCCTGGAGCTGCTGAGCAAATTTGTCGTCTTAGGAGAGCTTGCGTTGGACGGTACCCTGCGGCCGGTACATGGCGCTCTGGTGATTGCGATGGAGGTCAAGAAGAGAGGACTGCGCGGTGTGATTCTACCACGGTCAAACGCGAAAGAAGCCGCCTTGGTCGAAGGGATTGAAATATACCCGGTGGAAAGCTTGAAAGAGACGGTGGATTTGCTTTCAGCAGAGAGTGATATGCCCACTCCATTTCATGTTAATGTTCAGGAGTTATTTAATCGGGATCAACGGCACGCAATTGATTTCTTCGATGTCAAGGGGCAGGAGACAGTCAAGAGGGCCCTCGAGGTAGCCGCGGCTGGCGGACATAACATCATACTCATCGGTCCTCCGGGGTCGGGCAAGACGATGCTCGCAAAGAGGCTCCCGACTATTCTGCCCCCTCTTTCTTTTGATGAAGCCCTGGAAACAACGAAGATTCATTCTGTTTCCGGCATGCTCCCGCCTGACTCAGCCCTCGTTTCCACCCGACCATTTCGTTCGCCTCATCACACGATCTCCGATTCGGCCTTAGTAGGGGGTGGAACAATTCCCAGACCTGGGGAAATTTCGCTCGCCCATCACGGAGTGCTCTTTCTTGATGAGCTTCCGGAGTTTGCACGTAATGTCTTAGAGGTGTTGCGACAACCCCTTGAAGATGCGAAAGTTACCATCAGTCGCTCAAAGATGAGTGTTGATTATCCGGCAAATTTCATGTTGATCTGTGCGATGAATCCGTGTCCCTGTGGGAACCATGGAAATCCGAACCAGGAGTGTACCTGCAACTCCATCCAGATCCAGAAGTATGTCGGTAAGATCTCCGGCCCGTTGCTCGATCGCATCGACATCCATGTTGAAGTCCCCGCCGTTCGATACAATGAGCTGGCGGCGAAGAGAACCGGCGAGGCTTCATCGACGATCCGGACCCGGGTTGTGGAATCGAGGGAGAGACAGAAGCAGAGGTTTCATGGCCGAAACGGCCTTTTCTGCAATGCTGATATGCAGTCGAGGGAGATCAAGGAGTTTTGCCAGATCGACGAGGCCGGAGCTTCGCTCCTCAAAACCGCCATGACGAAGCTTGGACTCTCCGCCCGTGCGTACGACCGGATCCTGAAGGTGTCCCGGACCATCGCCGACCTTGCAGGGAGTGAGTCGATCAAACCGGAGCATCTCGGTGAGGCGATTCAGTACCGCAGCCTGGACCGGGGAATGTATAACACGTGATCGTTGAACCACGATATCATAATCTTGAATATCCTATGCGCGTATCGATCTTTCTCATATGGGTTTTTCTGTGCAACCTTCTTCCCGTTCCGTTGCCTGCGCAATACGTTTTAAAGCAATGGAACGTTGAGCACGGCCTTCCGCAGAGCAGTATCCGTTGCATGACCCAAACAGAAGATGGCTATTTGTGGATTGGTACATGGAATGGCCTGGCGCGCTTTGACGGAGTGCGCATGACCGTCTTCAATGCACTCAATACGCCTGAATTGCATCCGTCTATTTCTTCACTCTATGAGGACAGTCAGCACCGTCTCTGGATTGGAACTGATGGAGGGGGGTTGGTACAATACATGGATGGTACCTTTGTCAAGTTGGACAGTGCTCACGGAATTCCCGCTACAATGATTAACTTTATTTCTAACGACAGTGAAGGTCGCATTTGGGTTGGGAGCAATGAGGGTGTTTATGTTTACACAGGGAACCGATTTCTCCACTTTGGCGCGATAGACGGCTTTCAGGAAAAACTGGTCACCCATGGGACCCCGGCCCGGGACGGGTCGATGTACCTCGAGTTTGTGAGCATCATATTCCATGTTCGTCTCTCCGGCGATTCCCTTCAAGTCCTTGATAAGCCTGTTAAAACCGGTGGTTATCGGTTTGATATTGATTCATCGGGAGCGCTGTGGTATGCGGTCAGGGGTAAAGGGCTTGTGAAGAGAATTGATTCGTTGGAATATGTCGATCGACGTTTTGCCGATGTGCTTTCCAAGCAAGTGTTTATCCCGCACAACCAGCAAAAATGGGTGATGACTCCGCGCGGGGCGTATGTTCTTGAGAATGGAAAGATCACGCATCTTCAGACAATTGACGGAATCGATCTCTCGAACATCTCCTCTGTGTTCGAGGACCGCGAAGGGATTCTCTGGGTTGCTGTAGAAGGGGCCGGGCTCCTCCGGCTTCGTCGAAAACGGATTCAAACCTTTACAACACAGGAAGGGCTGGAAACCAATGCAATCATGTGCGGCATGGAAGACCGAGAGGGCAATGTGTGGATTGGTACGTGGCTTGGTGGGCTCGGTCGTCTGAAACCAAAAGAACAGGGATTCACTTCTATCAGACAGTTAGCCAATGGCGTGAGTATAATGGCATTGTGTCAGTCGCGCGATGGAACGATATGGGTTGGTACTTGGGGGAGTGGCGTTTATACGATTAGACAAGGTCGGGTCAGCAAGTTCATTGGAAAAGGGCTGGATGAGTACACGTCCATTCGGGCGATTGTCGCTGATCCGCGGGGTGGAGCATGGATAGGAACGGTGTGGGGGACCGTCGGGTATTATAACGATGCAGAAGAGATGGCGTGGGATTCCAGAGAGGGAATTCCGGGGATGATCAACTCGGTTCTCCTGACGCGCAACGGAGAACTCTGGGCAGGAACAGACGGCGGGGGCGTCGTGCGGATTATCAATGGGCGTGTTTCCGTTATCAATAAGAGTGGCGGGTTATTGGACGAGTTTTGCCACGTGAGTATGGAAGACGCTGATGGTGCCGTGTGGTTGACATCAAAGCGAGGTTTACAGCGGTGGAAGAATGGCGTCCTCTCGACAGTACCTCCTGGCGTTGGAATCTATAACGACCCGGCGCAGTTTATTCAGGACAGTGAGGGTAGCTACTGGATGGGTGGAACGCACGGCATTCACAGGATTCGTAAACAGGACCTCAACGCAGCGGCCGACGGCGAGCTCGGAGAATTGAATTATCTGACGATCGGCAAAGCCGACGGCATGCCGGTTGAAGAATGTTCTGGAGGAAGCAACCAGCTTGTGTGGAAGACGCGTGACGGTGCGCTTTGGTTCTCGACCACCCACGGTGCCGTTCGAATAGAACCCGGGGCAGTGGAATACAACCCAGTGCCCCCCAGCGTTATGATTGACCAGGTTCTGGTTGAGCACCGGCCGGTTCAATGGAATCAGGAAATAATCCTCAATCCTCAGGCAACCAAAATCGAATTCCACTACACGGGCATCAACTTCGCTGCTCCCGAAAGAGTACGTTTCAAATACAAGATGGAAGGCTTTGAAGACAAGTGGCGGGATGGTGGGAGAGAGCGCTTTGCACAGTACACCAACCTTGAGCCGGGCAGTTACCGGTTTCGCGTAATAGCCGCTAACAATGCGGGTGTGTGGAACGAGGAGGGGGCATCGGTGGGGATTGAGGTGCTCCCATTGTTCTGGGAAACCTGGTGGTTTCGCACCATCGCAGTGATGCTTTTCCTTACCGCAGGTCCCTCGATGTATTTCTATCGTGTCCGGAAACTGGAAAGGGACCAGCGGCGGCAATTGGAGTTTTCCCGGCAGTTACTCCGTTCGCAGGAGGAAGAACGTCACAGGATCGCGAACGAACTACACGACAGCCTCGGTCAGAATCTCCTGGTGCTGAAGAACAAGATCCTCCTCGCACAAAAGCGGGAGGGAGCTGAGAAAGGCCTGCACGAAATGTCCGGCTTGGTATCACAGACGATCGAGGAAGTGCGCAGTATTTCGCACAACCTCCGGCCTCACCAGTTGGATCAGCTTGGCCTGACGAAAACACTCCGGGCCTTGTTGCGGAACGTACGGGAATCATCGTCCATTGCGTTCACGGGCGAGATTGGCGACATTGATGGCGTCTTGACGGACAACGAAGAGATTGCGCTGTTCCGTATTGTTCAGGAAAGCCTGAACAATATCATGAAGCATTCGCAGGCAACGGAGGCCTTGGTCGAAGCGGTACGCGGTACCGACAGTGCAACGGTCACGATCCGCGACAACGGAGTAGGAATGCAGATCGCCGTGGAACAAGCGCGTGAGGAACTTGGCGGTGGATTCGGACTCTCCGGGATCAAGGCACGGGCGCAGATGTTTGGCTGGACGGTATCGATGCATTCTGAACCCAATAGTGGTACAGTGATAGAACTGGTGATTCCCTTGAAGAAAATGCCATGAAAAAACAAAACACCATCATCATTGCCGACGACCACCCGATGTTTCGTAGTGGAGTTCGACAGGCCCTGGAGGAGGATACGTCCCTTCTCGTCGTCGCGGAAGCATCGGATGGAAGACAGGCGTTGCAACTAATCGAGGAGCATCGCCCGGACGCAGCGGTGCTGGACATCAGCATGCCGCGGATGACCGGGCTCCAGGTTGCCCGGGGGCTACGTGAGAAGAAGATACCTACGGTTGTTGCCCTCCTCACGATGTTTGACGACGAAGAAATCCTTGATGAAGCGATGGAGTTGGATGTCAGGGCCTACCTTCTCAAAGAGAGTGCCTCCCTGGACGTCGTGCATGCAGTCCATCATGCATTGGAGGGGAAATATTTCATAAGCCCCGCACTTTCCGGAAAGCTTGTCACACGCAAGGGACGGCAATCGCAATTCTCACAAAAGCACCCCGGGTTGGCCCACCTGACTGAAACGGAGCGGAAGGTCCTCAAACTCATTGGTGACTCCAAAACCAGCAAGGAAATCGCCGATATCCTGTTTCTTTCCCCCAAAACGATCGACAACTACCGCTTCAAAATCTCCGAAAAGCTCAATCTTTCCGGCGCTTACAGCCTGCTGAAATTCGCCCTCGAAAATAAGTCCCTGCTGTAACCCCATCCTCAAAAAGAGTACAAGTACTCTCCCAAAAGGGTGGTTCCCCTTCTTACGCCCGTCTGCCCGATTCTTTATAATGAGCCCATCGTTCACGAAACAAATGGACTCCCCCGTGAAAATCCTCATTGTCGATGACAACCAACTCATGCGGCAAATCATCCGCGGCAGTGTGGCCCGGCCGGGGGACGATATCCGCGAATGTTCCGATGGAGACGAAGTCGTCTCAACGTATCAAACGTTTCAAGCAGACTGGGTTCTGATGGATATTACCATGCACGGGCTGGATGGGCTGAAAGCGACACGGTTACTCAAGCAACAGTTTCCCGGCGCCCATATCGCCATTGTGACCCAGCATGCGGGAAAAGAGTTCCGCGATGAAGCCAAAGCGGCAGGCGCCGAGCGGTATTTCCTGAAGGACGATCTTTCAACGCTGAGGCAGACCTTGGTCCGGAACATCCCGTCTGGATTTGATCCGGAATCAGAGAGTAAAACACTTTAAAAGGGGAGTCACCATGAACCGCTATGCTATTCTCTTTTTGCTTTCGCCGCTGTTGATAGGATCGTTAGTGTACGCGCAGAATCCCAGACCTATTGTTACGGGATACATTGCGCCTTTCAATGGCAAGCCCGGGACACAATTAGACATATGGGGCGCTAACTTTAGTTCGACACTGAGCGATAACATCGTCTTTGTCGGAGGAATGAGGGCCCCTGTCAATACCTCCTCAGTAGGAAGCATTTCTTCGAGAGTCCCCTTTGGTACACGCTATGGACCAATTAAAGTTACCACTCTCTTG
>DKJQ01000341.1 GCA_002454845.1 Ignavibacteria bacterium UBA6688 | reverse complement strand
GTGTTGGGCGCAAGATTATTTGTCGGGACAAACGTTGCTGCGAAGCTTGGTCCGGCATAGGAAACCGATCCCGTCACGACGCTGGTGCCGGGGCCTGTCACCGTAAAGGTGGAGGCGGTGATGGTCAAAGGATCCATGGCCTCGCTAAAGGTTGCCGTGATGATCCTTCCGGAAGCCACACCTGACGTACCGGTTGTCTTGTTGAGAATCCCACCCGGGGCATTTTCAGTTGGTGTCACTTTGCTCAGAGGAACGTTGGTGGCATTATTGGCGGGATCTGTAGAAGTCACCGTCGGCGCAGTACCATCCAACGCTGCACCGGTGGTAAAGCTGCATGCAAAGTTGAATGCAAGCCCATTGCCTCCCATGTCCTTCGCACCGTTGTCGCCGCCTTTGATTGTGTACGTATAGGTCGTGCCGGTTGCAAGATTGCTCGAAGGGGTGAAGGTTGCGATGTTCGTGGCGCTCACATAGGTCACCGACCCTGGGACGGGGGTTCCCGTCGGTCCCGCCAGCGTGAAGGTGGCTGTGGTGACGGTTGAGGAGTCCATGCCCTCGTTAAAGGTTGCAGTGATTTTTTGGTTGAGCGGGACGCCCGTAGCGCCACAACCCGGGGTTATGGTGCCGGCGAGAGGAGGAGTGTTGTCGCAAACTTCGAGAACCCCCCCATTTTCATCGCTGCATCCGGCCATCATAGCGACCAGCAGCAGCACAAAGGCCAGCGTGTAGACAATTTTAGAGCTTATGGGGCTGCGCATAGGTGTATCCTCCTGAATAAGAAATGAACTATGTGTTTCTCTGTCTCTTGACTCAATCATGGATTCACTTTGACTTTAAGAATCTTGGTTAATGCTACGAAAACCCTCGACCGAAAAACATCCTCCAAAGAGACGAAAAAGGAGCTAGTGCTTTGGGTGGATGAGTTTCTGTCACATCATCGATGAATCGCGTACCGGAAGGCATGAAGCCGGGAATCTCTGTTAGAGGAAACCAGGCACCGTAGGGTTTCCTCAATGCCCGCCGTCGATTCGTTGCACGAATGCGCTTATTGGTCGATACGCAAAGATGGCGGATTGCCCGCCTGGATAACGACCGTTGTACGGGTGTCCATCGAGGCAACGAACGTCAACGCCGGCGACACCGATTCGTTCTGGATTACAGCCGTAACGACAATCGTGCCTTCGGCAGCCGATTGGTAAGCAGTTGTTTGGCCTGAAGCAACGTCGTTGATGTTGATCGTATTGCCCCCGGAGGTTTGCACCTGAACATTCGCCTTGTCCGACCGGTCATTCCGGATACGGAACTGGGGGTCTTCGTCGGAGGAACACCCGATAAGGGAAAAAAGGAAACCCGTTGCGACAAGGAGTGGAAGAATGCTTTTCATGGCATGCCCTTTCATTTGTGGTTTGCAGAAACGTTGCTCATGATTGTCTGTGCAGTTGTATCGGTACTCGAAGTGTGGGTGACATCAAGGTGAGTATGGAGCGCAAGTTTTTCCATGACGTTCCCAACGTGACTCTTGACGGTGTGAATCGTCACGCGGAGGCGCTGTGCGATTTCCTTGTAGGTCAATCCGTTGCTCAGATGTCGAATTACCACTCGTTCACGCGCGGTCATCCGGCCCGCCTCCTTCAATTCCTGTTCTCCCCCCGTAAGGGCACGATCAACACTCCTGGAAAAGAGCGATTGGTTGAGCTCGGGTGGCACCATGGTTCCCCCTTCTGCCACTATACGAATCGTTGTCAGCAATTCATCAAGGATTGCATCCTTGAGGACGTACGCGGAAGCGCCCGCTTTGACGAATTGGACAATGTCCGTCCTGACAGGAGCGAGATCCATCACAATGACCCGCGCTTTCGGATGATTCTTCTTGACCGTCTCGACTAAGCGTAGACTGTTTTGATACCGCAGTCCCACATCCAGGAGGATCACATTGGGTTTCAGATCCCGGATCTTGCGCACGGTGCTCCCGCCGTTGGCGGAAGCGGCGATGACCTTGATATCGCGTTGCTTCATGAGCAGGGCCGCAATGCCTTCGCGCAGGAGCCGGTTGTCTTCAATAAGGAGAAGTCGGATTTGTTTCATGGAGTGCCCGATGGGAAGGGGGACGAATTGTCGTTCCCGTCCGCAGCCCTACGCCTGTTGTCAGGCGGAGGGCTGAAGCCGGCTAATTTGCGTCCTTGCTCCCATCCTTGTTGTTGTCTTTGAATACCTTGATGGAAGCGCGAAAATTATCGGAGATGGTGTTCTCGTTCTGAGGATCGTTCGGATCCAGTAATCCGCCGGACGACGATCGGAACCATCCGCTGGAACTGATGAGCATGGTCGCGTTGACGGCTGGTGCAGATGCACCGAGGAGAAGCTCCGGTGACAAGTCGATCTTCTGCTTGACATTGACTCTCGATCGGAAAGTGAATGCCAGGGGTTGTCCGCCGGTGTAGGTCGTGCCGCTGATGATGATGCTGTACCGCTCGCCGGCCAGGAATTCCTGAAATTGTCCCTGTTCGGAAGCCGGCAGCGGGGTCACATCATTCGTATTGACACGATGCACATCAAACTCGATCCGGCGATACGTGCCAAAGGGAACTTCCGCCACAGAAATTTCCTGCATCGTACTCAGGAGATTAAGTTCCAACACAAACGGTGCAGCACGGAAGTTAGAACTGTCGGATTGGGTTTTGTACTTGATATCGCGGATGACAAATCGTGCGCGGGTAATGCGGAGAGAATCGATCGCCCCGGAGGCAGCACTGATCTCCGTTGAGATCATCTTCCCGAAACTGCCTGATGGAGAATCGAATGATGAGTACTTCGTCGTCATGTTGATTTCGCCTGAGTTCTCCGGGTCCGTCGAATCATCGCATCCGGTCGACGCGCTCAGCAGGACAAGCATCATGACCATGGTTATGGCCTTTACTGATTGTTGGGAGATCTTCAGTCGTACCCACTCCCGTGTATTCATTTTCATTGGTAACCTCTTTCTGCCCTTTGTTGATCGTAGCGTCTTGATAACCTGTGATGAAACTCTTAAAAGAAATATCTCGCTCCGAGGGCTCCGTCTATGCCAAAACCTGAAGAGGGGGAAAGTTGGAGCGCCGGAGCCAATTCGAGAAATACGTCAATGGATGTTTCACGCGGCAACCACGCGATGCCGAACACACCACGGACAGCAACAGAATTGCGATAGCCCGCACCCGTGTTGATGCGTCCGCCGATGCCATAGTAAAGAGGAAATTGTTCGGTTGCGCGAATGGCGTCAAATGCATGCCAGAGATAATCCATGTGGAAGTGAACACGGCTTCCCCCATCATAATAGCCGTCATATCTGCCGATCCGGTCTCCCCCCACCGACCAGCCGAGACCGAAATCGAATGCGGTCGTGGAGGAGGTCCATAACTTCGCACTGATGCCCGTCGGTTCACCAATCATCACACCCAGCCCGAACCTGCGATCCTGGGCGACAGACGTTTGGACTGCAAGGAACAAACACAGTGCAATGATGGCGCACGATGAGTACTTCATGGCGATACTCCTTCAGAAAGACGATTGAGTGTGCTTTGCGAGTGACTTGTCGTTGTGACCGCTCAGGTTAGTTGAGTTCACCGTTTTCGGCGGCGTCCTTCATCTTTTCGTTCGCGAAGATGGCAACTTCCACCCTGCGGTTGAGTTGCCGACCTGATGCCGTGTCGTTGGAAGCGACGGGGTTCAGCTCACCGAGCCCAACGGTGGAAACCCTCGAGCCGTCGACGCCCTGACCTTTCATATGGTTGGCAACAGCTTGGGCACGACGTTCCGACAACGACTGGTTATATTCTTCGGACCCTTCACTATCCGTATCGCCTTCTACGAGGATGTTCGTGTCGGGATATTTGTTCAGGATTTTCGAAAGACTCTCGATGTTCGCCTTTGCGCCATACTGCAGCTCCGATGAGTTGGTTGCAAAGAGTATCCCGGAGTCAAAGGTGATTTTGATCCCCTCGCCGATTCGTTCGATCTTTGCGTTCGAAAGGTCGTTTCTCATCTCTTCCGCCCGCTTATCCATATTATGGCCGATGATCGCCCCGGTGGTTCCACCGACCGCCGCCCCGATGATTGCGCCCAGAGCCGTGTTTCCGGCTGCGTACCCGATCAGACCGCCGACAACCGCTCCGCCTCCTGCACCAATGGCCCCGCCTTGCACCGCTTTGCTTGTCCCGCATCCCACGAGAAGAACGATCGCAACACTGAGTGTCGCAATGATGACAACATTCCAATATGCTTTCATAACATGTCCCCTTTATCTATGATGTGATTGAAATGCCCACGACCAATATCCGCGTGAGAGAAATAACCCTTCTTCCATAAAGCTCGAATGGCGGCGATGAGTGCTCTTTGCCGGGGAGTATCGTCATAAGACTCCCTCTCCACTTACTCCCCCTTCGTCCTGCCACAACGATGTTTGCAGGGGGGGGTGCCGACGTTCCCCGTCAGGTCGGTTGTCGGCGTTAAGGTCACGTGGAGTTGACACGTCCTCCTGCTTCTTCCACAGAGAGACATCCTGGTCCCCTCGGACGGATCGCAGTCGTGTTACCCCGTCGGTCAGGACCGGCTCGGATGCATCGATTGGCAACACGTTGGAGCGAATTCCATGTTTGACAACAGGTGCCGTCACGCACGGATCGGCTCTGTTTTCAGTTGCCTGAAGACTCGAGCTTCCTCGGGGGTGCTTTGTATGAACAGGACTGTTGTGCATGGGGTAAAACCCTATCCGTTAGATATGGATCCATGGTTGTATCGTGTAGAACTACCTCACGAGGACCAATTTCCTTGTCGATATGAAGGATCCGGCTTCGAGACGATAGAAGTAGACGCCGCTCAGGAGATCGAATGTTTCTTTGCTGGTTCCGAACGACACGGTGTAGCGACCGGCTTCCTGCCGGCCGTTCACGAGTGCTGCAACTTCATTGCCAAGAACATTGTACACTTTGAGGGAAACCATTTCAGCCTTCTCAAGACTATATTCAATTGTCGTCGATGGGTTGAACGGATTGGGATAGTTCTGCGAAAGGGCGAATTGATAAGGCGCCGACCCGTTATCGACGCCGGTCGTTGTCCCCGACATGGTGATGCTATTGGCATCCAGCGTCACCGCGGTCTGTGCCAACGCTCTGCCGTTCAGTGTGGCACCGGTACTCATAGCGATCTTTGTCTGGCACAGTATGATTCCCTTCATCGCAGCCGTTGTTCCAAGGGTCACTTCGCCGGCAACCTGCCAGAAGATATTGGAAGCCTG
>DKJQ01000336.1 GCA_002454845.1 Ignavibacteria bacterium UBA6688 | reverse complement strand
TCGGGAGTAATAACAATCGGGGGGACATGAATGTTATCCATCATCCGATCCGGATAGAATGCATTGAGCCCGTTGGTTCCCCCGAAATACATTACTCCCGATGCACTTTTAGAAAATGAGCTGGAATTGAATTCCATCCCTTGCAACCCAACGTGCTCTCCAAAATTTCTGACTTTTCCTGTCGCTGGTGTAAACCGACACAAACCGCTGTTTGTGCTCAACCACAGATTTCCTGAGCTATCCACCAAAGCGCCATAAACTACGTCGCTTGGTAATCCGCTCGCCCTGGTATACGATACAAAACGCTCCGTCGTCTTGTCGAATTTGTTCAAACCGCCTCCTGCGGTTGCTACCCACAGAGCGCCGTCGCGGGCCTCGAAAACAAAGGTCACTGCATTGTGGCTGATGCTGCCAGGAGCGGCGGCATCCTGTCGATACGATTTCACCACTCCAGAGTCCGGATGGTACTTCACCAATCCCTCCGGGTCGGTGCCAATCCATATTGTTCTCTCCGGGTCCTCATAGATAGAATTGATCTGAGTAGGGTGGGATGGGTCGTTCCCGATCGGGCCGAGGACAACAAAGCGGCTGGTCATTGATGCTCTGTCAACGATGAAGAGGCCCCCCGACGTCCCAACCCAAAACGTTCCATCCGAGGTTTCCCTCATTGCGCGAATCCCCCATTCATTCGAAGGAGAGTTTTCTTTTTTTACAGAAATGTGGGTTGTCTGCCCGGTTTTTCGGTCAAACAGATGCAGGGCACCCTCTGTGTTCCCAACCCACAGTCTCCTGTGTTTGTCCTCATAAATTGTTCGGACATAATCGTTGGCCAGAGTTCTGGGATTTCCCGGCTGGTGGCGGAAGCTCGTGAAGGATTGTGTTTTCGGATCGAACCGGTTGAGACCTCCCCCTGACGAAATCCAGAGAATGCCCGTTCTGTCTTCGTGCAATGAGTACAGGAAGTTGTCGCTCAGGCTATTCCTTTCGCTCGGGTCATTCTGGTAGAGAATGAACTGATCCTGGGGTGGTACGAATCTTGCCAAACCGTCCCTCGTGCCAGCCCACAAGACGCCCGTTTCATCCTCGAAGAGCGAAACCACATTGTTACTGCAAATTGAGCGATGGTCTCTCGGCTCATTCCAGAAAGCTTTGAACGATTTGCGGGAAGGATCGAAGAGGTTTAAACCTCCTCCGGTCGTTCCTACCCATACGTTTCCTGAGCGATCCTGGAGCATGCATCGTACCGCGTTTGAACTGATCGAATTCCGGTTCAAGGGATCGTTCTTAAAAACGGTAAACGTATTTTTTTTCATGTTAAAGGCGTTAAGACCACCTCCTTCAGTGCCGACCCAGAGGATCTCCGGCGTGTTCGAAAACTGATATAAGAATCGTACGAAGTTGTTGGACAGGCTCCCTGGTGATTTCGGATCATTCCGGAAATGGACGAACGAATTCCCTTGAACGTCGTGTTTGAAGAAACCGTCTCCCCACGTACTCACCCAGAGCGTAGCCGGCAAATCCGGATGTTCGTAGATTGCAGTTACCTGATCAGTCGGGTGCGGTTCGCCTTCACGGTGTGACGGATGGATGTGGATGAATCGATCCCCAGCTGGATCATAACGATCGAGTCCGGCCCTGGTGCCAACCCACAAATATCCGTATCGATCCTCATGGAGGGCAAAGATATCGTTGTGACTAATGCTGGCTTGATTCGTCGAATCATGCCGGTACTGAAGGAATGATTTGGACACCGGGTCGAACTTGCTAAGCCCGTTGCCGACAGATCCAACCCAAATATATCCTGCTCTATCTTCCAGCATCGTATAGATGAGATGCTCCCTCGCAAGTCCGGGAGATCCGACTAAACCTCGGAATGATTTGAAGGAATATCCGTCGTAGCGGACGATTCCGTCGTACGTTCCAAACCACATGAAACCTCTGCGATCCTTAAGAATCGAGAGGATTGATTCATTTGGAAGTTCTTCGCTGGAGAACGATTCAAAACGGACAGGCTGAGCGTGAAGAGGCGTTATCAAGAGAAAGATGCTTGCGGAGAAGATAATGACTTGTCGGCATCGAAAACGCAACCATGCAATTCTCAAAATGAGAAACAACATTGCCCTACTTTTGGTGAGATCGAGATTCAAGCTGCCTCGCTGGTGTCTGGCCGCAGGAGGGGTCTCAAAGCAGAGGTGAGTGCGTGAGGAGAACGAAAGCAAAACTCCAGGTGACGCGAAGAAACTTCTCTTGCGCGCTCAGATCCGGGAGAGCCTGCCTGTCCGTTAGGCAGGCAGAGCCTCTCCAACAGCAATAAAAACAATCAGAATCCTTCTTAACTTAGCAACGCGCGTTTAAAATGTCAACAGATGTAACGATGAATTTTTCAACAAATGCTGCCATACTGAGAATCATTCCTGTCACGAGTGCAAGTCCAGTCGCAGCACAAGCGTATTTCTAAAAACCAGGTTGAAGTTTAGAAGTTGGAGTAACTACAGGCCCGGCAAGTGCGGAACTGCCTGCTGCCAATGGAGAGAAGATAAGGAATCGCTGGATCCCCCCCCGGCATATTTAAGATGGGAAAAAGTAGAGAATTGCCCGATTGGTGTCAACACTGAGAAAGGTTTCAGCCGGATGTCCGAAAAGTTTCTCTCTTAAAGAAGGGTAATCAAATACCATGAAAATTCGTCTTGCATTGACGGATTTTCATGGTGGCGTGATTCAGCGGCCAACATTACTCAAAAAGGTGCAGACGGGAATACGTCACAGCCGCGTGGTTGCTTTGATCGGGCCACGGCAGTGCGGTAAGTCATGTTAATGCCCGTTGTGGAAGGGCCTCCTCCCTGATCGTCCGCGCCGGAATTCGAGTAGAGACGCCTTGAATGTCGCTCTCAACAATGCCTGCCTGCCACAGGTCGTTCTGTGTGTAATAGAGCTTGATCGACACCGGCCACACAAGGCTCCCCTGCACCTGGACGTCCAGATAATTCCCGACGCTTCCCATTGAGGAAGTGGTGATCGACGGTGGGGGGGTGCCTCGATGTATGAGGCAACCCCCACGGTGGCACCGCCTGTTCCCCCTGTGAATGTCAGCTCTGCTCCCGATTGACCAATGTCGTTCAGCGTGTTGCTGCCTCCCTCTGCTGCGGAAGCGGAGGCAACGTTCTCAAGCGCGCCGCTGAAGACCTGCCCGCCATCTTTCGACAAGCTCAGGAGCGGCGGGACTTCGATCGCTCCGCTTGAACTCAATTCCTTCTCGTCCCAAATCCGAAGGAATGACTTTCCTTTTTTGAGATGACTTCTAACAAGAACCTACCCACTATGACGCTGGTATTACAGCCCGCCGGCTTTGATCTGGATATTTCCGGCTTCGAGGAGGTACAACTCGGTTTCCGGGGTTGCAGCACAGAACCATTCCGCAAATCCCGTTTCCTGACCGACCCTCTGTAGACTCATCTTGTCTGGCGGAGAGCTCGCTCCTTGCCCGTTATCGATCAGCCGAACCCCACCTTCGTTGAAGCCGGGATCGCTGTACGCGCCACTTGTAGCGACCATTCCAATCCAGGCCTCGTTTCCAACGATGGTGAGGCAGCCAACCTTCCCGTGACTCTTGTTCTCTTTTGCATTACCACTTCCCCGGTTAATTCGTTCCCACTCCCCATCAACGCTGCCATCAGCATATTTGCGAGCAGTGAACGAGAACGTACGCCAGGCACCGGTCGTAAAGCTGCCACTCCCCGTGACAGACTCCACCACGGGGCCTTTGCCCTTGGAAAGGCTTCCTGAATTGGGAGCCGACACGCTGTTATCCGTAGGGTCAACAACCTGTTGGTCGTTGCAACCCATCGCCAGGAACGCGATCGCAACGAGAAGAATCGAGAAGATCTTCAGGTTTTTCATTTTGTCCCTCCATGTGTCGTTTGTGATAGGTTCGTTCAGCGGTTAAGTGCAACTGCTTCTCGTAATGTCTGTGCCGCGCGTTGCCATGTCATCGATGCCACCTACCATGCCTTCTTGTCAGCGCTGATCTGGATGATTTGATGCCGGGACCTGACACTGACATAGAGTGAAGTGCCCTGCTTGTCAAACTCCATATCCTGGAATGTTCCGATGTTCGATGCGAACAACTGCGGAGTACCACCGGTCTTCGGAATTCTCCAGATTTCACCCTCCACCATCTTAAAGAAAATCTCATCGGTTCTCGGGTGGATTGCGAGGGACCCGGTCGCCGAAATTCCTGACAGGAATGG
>DKJQ01000284.1 GCA_002454845.1 Ignavibacteria bacterium UBA6688 | reverse complement strand
AAGATCGCGCAAGCGATCTACCATCTGGATCAAGGGTCTATTACCAACACGCGACAGCGTGCGACTACTTGGAACCGGGCCTGATTCAAACTCGGGAGCGTGCTACAATTTGGATCTACACGCTTAAGAAAGCTTTGTGCCCTCGAGTCTTGGTGGCAAAAAAATAAGGTTGTTCAATGATGAAATATACTACGACTTGACTATGGAACTCGAGAAATATTCAATAGGGGTTGGTGACAGGTTCGGCATGGAGGGGGAGGCCCAGGTGCGGGCGCTCCAGGAGGCGGAGGCATTGGGGGTCCGGGTGGTCCCGGTCTGGAACAAATCGAACCGTGAACATTCGATTATCGGCACCAATCCGCAAGACGCGCGCAAAGAAGCAGAGGAGTCGGTCCAACGGTGTGGCTGGAAGCACTCGTATTATGTCGACGCCGATCATATCGGGCTTGCCACGGTGGACCGCTTCCTGGATTGCTCTGACTTTTTCACGATCGATGTTGCGGACTATATTGGAAAACCTTCTCCACCCGAGTCGGTGGCCGTGTTTATGAAAGCCATGGAGCCGTTCACGGGGACGCTCACCATACCGGGACTTTCGGCGCCGATCGTCGTAACGACCGGACTTCTGGAGTCTGTGGCTCAGAAATATCTTGCGGCGATGGCGGAGGCAGGGAGAGTGTACCGGCACATCGCGCAGAAAAAAGGAAGCGGAGCTTTCGTCCCGGAAGTATCAGTCGACGAATCGAGCGCGCCGCAAACCCCGGGTGAGCTCCTGTTCATTCTTGCTGCGATCTCCCGCGAAGGTATTCCGATTCAAACGATCGCTCCCAAGTTTACCGGCTCGTTCCTCAAAGGGATCGATTATGTGGGAGAAAAGGAACAGTTTGCAAAAGAATTCGAGGACGACCTGGCGGTCATCGCCTTCGCGGTGCAGACCTTCAAACTTCCCCGCAACCTGAAACTGAGCGTCCATTCCGGCAGCGATAAATTCTCCCTGTATCCTCTCATGCACCGGGCAATTCAGAAGTTCGATGCAGGCCTCCACCTGAAGACCGCCGGCACAACCTGGCTCGAAGAAGTGATCGGGCTGGCTGCGGCCGGAGGAGACGGGCTCGCTCTTGCGAAAGAGCTCTACGGCCAGGCGGTGAACCGGTATGATGAATTGTGCAAGCCGTATCTGTCGGTGATCGAAATTGATAAAAGCAAGCTCCCCTCACCGGGCCAGGTTGCAAAGTGGAGTGCCGGGGACTACGTTGAAGCGTTACAGCACAACCAATCGTCACCCGGATACAACCTGCATTTCCGGCAACTGGTTCATGTGAGTTTCCGGATTGCCGCAGAAATGGGAGAACGCTACAAAACGCTTTTGCGGGAATATCGATCGGTTATAGAATCCAACGTGAAACTGAACATGTTCCAGCGACATGTCTTACCGCTGTTTGTCGGACCGACACCGACCCGTCAGGCTGTCCCGGACGCCGGCCGGCCTGCAGATCACGTCGGAACCTGACCCGGGAATGCGGATGCCCGGGCGGATGGAGTTCCCTCCGCCGTTCCACAGAATAATGAAACGAGGAAAAGATCAGGGTGAAACCGATTTCTGAGTTACACAATTTTCAGGGCCGGATCTTTGTCATGACGGGAGGGACCGGAGTCCTTGGCAGGACGATCGTTCAGTCACTCCTTGCCTGGGGCGCAACGGTTGCCCTCCTCAGCCGGAAAAAAGAGAGAGCCTCCCAACTCTTCCAGGATCTTCACGCCGATGCATCCAAGGCCCTCGCTGTGGAATGCGACGTGCTCGATATGGAGGGTCTCAAGGCGTCCCTCGGGACTGTCCTGAAGACGTTCGGTCAAATCGACGGGCTGATCAACGGAGCCGGAGGGAACGACCCGAGGGCAACTACGAATCCCCAACAGCCGTTTTTTCAACTACCGGAGGAAGCGCTTCGCTCCGTCATGGACCTGAACCTCCTCGGGACGATTCTTCCCTGTCAGGTGTACGGAAAGTACTTTGCCGATCGCAAGGAGGGGGTGATTCTGAATATTTCTTCCATGAGCGCGGTTCATCCGTTGACACGTGTCGTCGGGTACTCCGCTGCAAAAGCCGCGGTCAGTAATTTCACGCAGTGGCTTGCCGTGCATATGGCGCAGGAATACTCGCCGAATATCCGCGTCAATGCCATGGCACCGGGGTTTTTCCTGACCGAGCAGAATCGTTTCCTCCTGACGGACCGGGAAACCGGCGCTCTCACTGACCGTGGCAAGAAGATTATTGATCATACCCCCCTGGGCAGGTTCGGCAAGCCCGAGGATCTGGTCACCACCCTCGCCTGGCTCCTTTCCCCCGGCTCCAAATTCGTCACGGGCATCGTTGTTCCCGTCGATGGCGGATTTTCCGCTTCGTTCGGTGTATGAACGCTCCGGGCCTCAAGATTGTCGTCAACAAGAACACTCCCGGTGTTGTCGAGACGTTTTCCCGTTTCGGCGAGGTGCTTGCCTATGGGACAAAGGAGGTGAACCGGGAAACGGTCCGGGATGCGGATCTCCTGATCGTTCGTTCTGAGACACAGGTGGGCAAGGAATTGCTGGAGGGGAGCCGCGTCCGGTTTGTCGGGACGGTGACCATCGGGACCGACCATATCGACCTCGACTATCTTCGCAAGAAGGGGATCGCCTTCGCGAGTGCCCCAGGGAGCAACTCCACCTCCGTAGCGGAGTACGTTGCAGCCGCACTTCTCACGTGGTCGTATCGTAAACGGACATCGTTGAAGGGGAAAAGCCTGGGTGTCGTCGGTGTGGGGAACGTCGGGAGCAAGGTTGCCCTGGTCGGGGAAGCTTTGGGGATGGTACTATTGCTGAACGATCCCCCGTTGGCGCGGCAAACCGGTGAAGCGAAGTTTCTGCCGCTGGATCGGTTGATGGAGGCTGATTTTGTAACGCTCCACGTACCGCTGACGAAATCGGGGGCCGACGCAACACATCATCTGTTCGGCGAGCAGCGAATTCGGAGGATGAAACCCGCCTCCGTGCTTCTCAATACTTCGCGTGGATCCGTGGTGGAAACTTCGGCTCTTAAACATGCCCTTGTTTCAAACCACCTCGCCGGCGCCGTACTGGACGTCTGGGAACAGGAACCGGAGATCGATACCGACTTGCTGACGAGAGTAACGCTCGGCACTCCCCATATTGCCGGGTACTCGTTGGACGGAAAGTTGAATGCGGTGAGGATGGTCTATGAGGAGGCGTGCGGGTTTCTCAAGCTGCCGGCAGACGGGAGTCCCCCTGCTGGATACCCAACAGGCGATCTGCCGGGAATCGAGATCCCGGCGACGCTTTCCGACCCTGAGCATATTGTGCGGTGCGCGGTCCAGTATGCGTATGATATCGAACTGGACGATACGTTTCTGAGAAAAATCGAAATGAAGAACCAAAGTGAGCGGGGGGCATATTTCATGCAACTCCGTGCCGGATACAGGGTTCGGAGGGAATTTGCACACCGCACCGTCCTGCTGACCCGGGGTCAGAGCAAATCCCGGGAGGCGTTGGAGAAACTTGGTTTTGCGGTTGCCGTGAAAGGAGAAGAACGATCTTGAGTTCCGTCGTGGGAAAGGGTTCCTTCGAACAAGCCCTGGATGACCTCAAGGTACGCGAGATCTGCGCCACAGCGTTTTCACAGATTCCGCTGGATGGGAAGAAAGTGCTGGTGCTGATCCCGGACCACACACGGCATGCCAAGATCGGACTGTTTTTCCGGATCGTCTGCGATCTTCTTCTTGCGCGAACATCGGCCCTCGATTTTCTCATTGCCACCGGAACGCACGCCCCGATGGAAATGGAGCGTATCTACCGTCACCTTGGGATCACCATCGAAGAACACCGTGAGAAATATTCGCGCGTCCGGTTTTTCAATCACGAACATTGGAACCTCCCCGAACTTGTCACCATCGGCAGGCTTTCGGCGGAAGAGATCCTGGCGTTGACAAACGGGGTCTTCTCGACCCCCATCGATGTGACGATCAACCGCAAGGCAGTGGAGTACGATCACATCCTCCTGATTACCCCGGTGGTACCTCATGAGGCTATGGGGTTTGCCGGGGGGAACAAGTACTTCTTCCCCGGTATTGCCGGTCTGGAAGTGGTCGAAACGTTCCACTGGCTTGCTGCAACGATTACGAACACGGCCGTGAACGGGGTCAAGGATACCCTCACACGCCGAGTTATTGACAGGGCAGTGGAGTTTCTCGACACGCCGCGGGATTGCGTCGCCTATGCCGTGAACGATCAGGACCAGCCGATGTGTCTGTTTGTGGGGGAGCCGAAGGAGGCGTGGTCCCGCGCTGCCGACTATTCCGCGAAACTCCACATTCAGTATGTTCAGCAACCCTACCGGACCATCCTGGCGATCACCCCCTCTATGTACGAAGAACTTTGGGTCGGCGGAAAGGCGATGTACAAGCTGGAGCCCGTTGTTGCCGATGGAGGTGAGTTGATCATTTACGGTCCGCAGATCCGGGAGTTTTCCTTCGTCCACGGTCCTCTCATCCGGCGCCTGGGGTACCACGTGCTGGAATATTTCACAAAGCAATGGGAGCGGTTTTCAAAGGAACCCAAACTGATCCTCGCGCACTCGACCAATGTACGGGGGGATGGAAGATACGAAGGAGGAGTGGAGCGGCCACGCATCAGGGTTACGCTCGCTTCCACAATCTCTGAGGAGTCGTGCCGGAGTGTGAATCTTGGCTTCCGGGACTACCGCTCCATCAATCTCGACGAGTGGCGGGAAACGCAGAATGGTGACGTTCTGGTCGTCGAGAACGCCGGGCAGGTACTCTACCGGTTGCAGAACAGTTTGTAAAGTCGTCTCATCTTGATCTCTCTATTTTTCGTTTCTGTTCGGTCACTTTTGCAGAAGTCCCACCAAATACCCCGGCCAAAAACAAGCCGGGCAGGTACGAATTACACGAAAGGGGCAAAAAACATATTTCGGGTGTTTTTGTGTGTTTCGTGGGTGAGCGTTTACTATTTTCGAAAGAAAGGATTACCAGGCTATGAGTACCGGTTTGACCATCCGCAAGGAAGCCGCTCTTGATCTTGTTTCCATCGGTGCGTTGATACAC
>DKJQ01000372.1 GCA_002454845.1 Ignavibacteria bacterium UBA6688 | reverse complement strand
TGCCGTGCCGACGCAAAAAAGGACGGAAAACCTCCTACAGTGTTCAAAAATTCAACAATCTCCCCACCTCGCTGTAGATATTTCCCACACCTGAGAACCAGCCACAGGAGGTTTTCCGGAAACGTGGAATGCGTGCCGGCAGGATCTATCCGGCTTTCGGAACCATGTGCTTAATCTTCTCCCATGATTCTTTGAACTTGAACTCCTTGTAAGTCGGGCTCTTCGAGTTGTGGCAGGTTTTGCAGAACGCCTCAGTTGCAGCAGCGTCCTTGAACTCCCTCATGCCGGCCGCAACGGATTTCTCGTGGCTCTTCATGATCGTCATATTGCGGTAGGCGGATCCGGCACCATGGCATGTTTCACATTGCACACCGTCTTTGACATCGAATCCCTTGTCGAGCAGTTTGGCATCGGCGACCGTTGTGTGGCACTCAAGGCACTCTTTGGCTGCCACGGCGGGTCCGGAAATGCCTTTTGCCTTGGCAATCTCATCGGCCTTTGCGGTGGTGAGTGTCTTGTAAGCACCGGCATGCGCGGTCTTCAGCCAGATATCCTTCTGCTTTCCCTGCTTCTCCGTCTGGTGACACATAAAGCAGGACTTCGTACCGACGAATTTGTTCTGTGCAGTTGCAGCAAGCGGTACCAGGATAAGGACGGCAAGGAACAAACCAACAGCTTGGATTTTCTTCATGAGTATCTCCCTTTGGTTAGGTGTAAGTGCAGTACGTGGTGAATCCTCTCTCCCTCATCGGGGAGAGCGTTCGATTCGTTTGATGTACAGGTACAATGACAACGTTAAGAGCGTAATGATAAGGGTTGCCAGCCCAAGTCCCACACGCCGGAACACATAATCATCCAGTGCGGCCTGAGCCTCTCCCATGACAACTGTCGCAATCGCCATCCCGGGACGAACAACTTCTTCGAACTTCGCCTCGTCAAATGCATGGACCATGGTGCGCGATTGCAGCCGGGCCTGACGGGCATCCCGGAGTTTGAATTTTGCCTCTCCGACTTCCATGCCTTTTTGCTCCGCCTCACTCACAAGTCCCGCTGCCGTGCCCTCCAAAGCCTCAAGGCTGTCGATCAAGGCACGCATCGTTCGAGCAACGCCGTAGCCTTTGACATTCGTTTCCGGACTATGACAGTTGCTACACACGGCCTCCGGACTCACTCCGAGCAAGTTGTCGGTTGTCGCAATGATCTCATGGTTGCCGTGGCACGTTTCACACTCGGGTAACTTCGCTACATCGAACGCCTTCTTGTGTGGGCTAGAGGTGAACAGTTCCGCGTTCAGGGCATGGCAGGTTCCGCAAACATTGGAGATGGATTGCACGCCGGGGGGCACAGCACCATGGTTGCCGTGGCAATCGTTGCAGGCCGGAGCTCCCAGATCCCTCTTCTCCAGCAAGGCCTTTCCGTGGACGCTTTCTGCAAATTTCTCATACTGATCGGTCGGAATCTTGTACTCCTTCATCCGCGCGACATCGCTATGGCACGCGGCACACGTCATGGGGAGATTGAGAGGATGAACCTTCGACCGCACATCGGATGCGGGCCGGATGTCGTGGCTCCCGTGGCAGCTTGCACACTCCGCCACCTTGGCATCCCCACGCGCGTTCAGGACTCCATGCACGCTGGTTCTGTATTTTTCAACCTGGTCCACCGGGAGCGACGGATTGTAGCGGCGCATGTACGAAGCACTTCCGTGACATGTGCCGCATGTCTTCACGGCGTTCCGCTGGTGCACGGGAGATCGCGGGTCGGCCACCGGAACGATGCCATGAGCATTGTGACAGGTGGTGCACTGAAGGATCTGCTCCCCCCCGGCCGTTGAGACTTTTCCATGGACGCTCGCCTTGAGCAACTCCCATTGAGACACCGGGACATTCGATCGGTACCCCTTCATCGTCTCGCTCGAGCTATGACACCTGGCACAGACCTCGGAGACAGCGTTTCCTTTCGGAACACCGATGAATCCCGCGGCCGTTCCCATCGCTTTCTCCATGTCATCGCTGCGCGCATCGCCTCCGTGGCAGGAAGCGCATGTCAAACCCTTCCGGGAATGAATATCGCCTTTGAACGCGGCCGATGCATTGTCCTCCAGCGTGGAGTGACAAGTAAGACACTGGTCCTGAGCCTGGGCGGTCACAAAGGCCGTTGAAAGGGCGAGCACACTGCAGAGCACAATCGCAAGAACATTGTTGTTCACGAGAACCATCCGATCGTGGTAAGGACGATGATGTATATCAGCGCAAAGAGCCCGAGATAGTTGATGAACCGGTTCTCTTCTCCTCGCGCGCTTTTCTTGTCCCACAACGGTATAAACATCCAGACGAGGCCTGCGAGGCTAAAGAGGAGGATACCGACAACTTCCCCCTCCAGGAACCAGAGTTCACCCGGGATGTACTTGAGAGTCTGGAACATGAACATGAAATACCATTCCGGCTTGATACCGGCGGGGGCGGGGGCAAAGGGGTCCGCCTTGACGCCAAGTTCCCAGGGGAAAAACACGGCCAGGATGGCAAGGAGGTTAAGAACAAGCAGCCACAGCAACAGATCGCGCAGCATGAAATTCGGGAAAAACGGCATCGTCTTCTGATCGGTGGCCGGCAACTGTTCATACGACAAGGGTTTGCTCATCCCCTGACGCTGGACAAGGAGAAGATGGAGACCCAACATCACGGTAAAGATGCCGGGAAGCACGGCGACGTGGAATCCGAAGAACCGGGAAAGCGTTGCCCCCGTCACGTCCTCTCCCCCCCGGAGGAAAACCATCAGTGGCTCCCCCACAACCGGCAGAACACCCGCAATGTCCGTTCCCACCTTCGTCGCAAAGAAGGAAACCTCATTCCACGGCAGGAGGTAGCCGCTGAACCCGAAACCCATCCCGAGGAACAGGAGGATCATACCGCTCAGCCACGTCAATTCGCGCGGCTTCCGGTACGCTTTTTCGAACAGCACACTGAACATGTGGATGAACGCCGAGAGAATGAATAAATTTGCCGCCCAGCTATGGATGGATCGGATGAGCCAGCCAAACTCCACTTTTGCCATGATGAACTGGATGCTCTCAAACGCAAGCTCCTCACTCCCTTTGTAGTAGAGGAGCAGGAGGATGCCGGTCACCACCTGGATGATGAAGAGGAAGAGAGAAACGCCGCCGAAGTAATACCAGACCGAGTGGCGATGCACCGGCACGCTCTTCTTCCCCAGAAAGCTCATCACATCGCTCAATTGGACGCGCTCATCAATCCAGGCAAAGGTTCGGTTCCAGAGAGTTTTCATGTGCGGCTCGAGATAATGACGTCATCGGCCTGAATAATGACCCGGTATTCATCCAGCGGCCTTGGAGGGGGGCCGCTAACCACGCGGCCGTTCAAATCGTATTTACCGTTATGACATGCGCACCAAATCACCCCCATGTCTTTTCGGAACTGGACAGTGCAGTCGAGATGCGTGCAAGTCGCGGAAAAGGCGTGGACCTCCCCCTCGGCTGTCCGGACCATAATTACAGGTTTATTGCCAAAGCGGACGATCGTCCCGCTCTCCTTCTCGATCTCACTCAGCTTGCCCGCTTTGACGCTTGTGACTTCCACGTCCCCCTGCTTCGGAGGCTTGAGATAGGCAAAGACGGGATAGAAGACCGCGCCGAGCCAGGCGAGGACGCCCCCGCCAAGGAAATATCTCAAAAAGTCGCGCTTGCTTTGTTGGGGCTGATCAACCATGGGATGTTCCATGAACCTCCTATTGGGCCTGGTGACAATCGCTGCAATTCATTTCATTCCATGCCGTGCCAATGTCGACGGGGTGCTCATAGGCCAATCCTTCGAGGGACATCTTCAACTTCTCGTTTTCATACTGCTGCGCAATAATCGTATGGCAAGCGTTGCAATCTTTCGAGAGAACTTTGCCGTCATCGCTGACATGCTTGCCGTCATGACATCGGAAGCACCCCGGAGCAAACATGTGACCGATATGATCCGGGTATTGGCGCCAGTCGTGCTTCATCTCGGGGAAATAATTCCGCCGGTACACCTTCTGCAGCTCGACGATGGCTGTTTCGATTTTGTCTGACTGACTGACGGCAAGGGCAGGATAGTTGGTTTTGTAGTAAGAATCCACCACCAGCCGGATGCTGTCCAGGGCAACCTGTCTCGTGGTATAGGGGTGTTCGAGGACCTGCACGGCGAGGCTCTTGAGATACGGAAGCTGCCGGTCAATCCACCCGAGTTCCATGATCTGGTTGACGCTCCGCTGCGGCGGATGATAAATATGGGTGGGACGATTGTGGCAATCCACACAGTCCATCCTCCGGGTTGTGGCAAGCGCCATTTCCTCGTCCGTGGGGATCACTTCCGTGCTTTTGTAGATGCGTTCCGTTCCATCCCTGGCCCGCGACTTGACCCAAGGAATGACCAGCCGCTGCCGGTCCAAGGCCGCGTAGGTCACTTCATTGGCGATATTCATGTGCCAGTGAATGCCCGACGTGAGACCTCCTTCGGCATTCCCCCCCCCAATCTTCATCAGCAGGGTGATATTCCACTTTGTATTCTTTTCGTCGGAGATAAAGTTCGTGAACTTCTTTTGCTTCTCGTTGAAAAAATTCTGCGGCCAGTGACACTGCTCGCAAGTTTCCTGGGCAGGGCGGAGATTCTCGATCGGCGTGGGAATCGGACGGGGATATTTGTCAAACAGCGTTGCATAGACCTGGTAAGCCCCGGAAAGTTTAGAGCGGACGAACCATCCCGCTCCGGGCCCGATATGACACTTTGCGCAACCTACCCGCGCATGCGGTGAGTTCTGATACGCCGTGTACTCCGGCTCCATGACCGAATGGCACATGGTGCCGCAGAACTCATCGGAATCGGTGTACTCGTACGCCTTGAAACTGCCGAAGGCGGAAAAAAGGAGCAGCAGGATGGTCCCGAAGGAAAAATAGAAGAACGCGGTTCGATGGCGCGGATTGTTCAAATCGATCTGTGGCAGTCGTAGTCCATGCGGTTTTCCGCTTCTTTCCCTTCTGTGATCTCTCCAAATCCCAACCGCAATAAGGAACAGTCCAAGAATCAGAATGACGGGGAGAATTACGAACGCAATGATTCCCATATACGGTTTCTGCTCTTCCGAAAAGAACTCCAGGGCTATAAGAAACATGATGAGGCCGAAACTGATGGCGGCAACTGTTGCCCCTGCCAGCGTTATGAGGTTGTAGAAACTATCCGGGAAGATTCTCTTCATAGGCTCCTTTTGGCGTATTCTTCCTTAAAAAACTAACAACAAAATTACTGAGAGTCCAACTCTTTATTGATGAATACCAGTTCAG
>DKJQ01000026.1 GCA_002454845.1 Ignavibacteria bacterium UBA6688 | reverse complement strand
CGGGTTTTCACCTGCGTAATGAATTTGATCCTGATCTCTTTCGGGCTGGAGGATTTAGGAGGATTATGCTCGATCTCAGGAAGGAGCGTGTCATTCAATTCACTGGTGCCGATCCGCTTGCACTGTTCCCGATGAACCTCCTGAGCAAGATCGATCAATTTGAACACCCTCTGCTTTGTCAATGCGGAAACGAACGTTACCGGAAGGTAATCATAGAGACCGAGCTTTTCGTTGATGAACAGCTCATACTTTCGCGCCGTGTTCGTTTCCTTTTCCACCAAATCCCATTTATTCACGGCGATCACGGCTGCCCGGTCCCGGAGAAGGGCGGTTTCAATGATATGAAGGTCCTGATGGTCAATCCCGCGCTTTGCGTCCAGCAGGATCAGGGCGACATCGCACCGGTCAATGCTCTTGAGGGCTCTCAGGGCGCTGTAGAACTCTATGCTCTCACTCACACGACTTTGTTTCTTCAGCCCCGCCGTGTCGATGAGAATGATCTCTTCGTTCTTGTATCGGAGAAGAGAGTCGATGGGATCGCGGGTTGTTCCCGCAATATCGGTCACCACCTGTCGGTTCACCCCAAGCAGCGCGTTGACCAGCGACGATTTTCCCACATTCGGCTTGCCGATGACCGCAAGCTTCAGGGGAGACTCAACCGACTCGCTTTCCTCCTCGACATGGAACGTGGAGGTGATGGTATCGAGAAAATCCCCCACCTGCCTCCCTGCCAGCGCGGAAACCTGAATCGGTTCTCCCAACCCAAGTTCATGAAATTCGTGAGCATACACTTCCCTCTTGGCCGAATCGATCTTGTTGACGACAAGGTAGACCGGTTTGCGCGATTTCCGGAGGATGTCCGAAATTTCGCTGTCCAACGGGGTAATCCCCTCCATCGCGTCGACGACGAACACCACGACGTCGGCTTCATCGATAGCGATCTGCGCCTGTTCTCTTATGGCCCGTTCGAAGACATCCCTGGAGTCGGGGACAAATCCACCCGTATCGATAATCGTAAACTGCTTGCCGACCCATTCGGCCTCTGCGTACTTCCTGTCCCGCGTGACCCCGGGGAAATTATGAACAATCGCCTCACGGACCCCCAGGATGCGATTGAAGAGCGTGGATTTCCCGACATTGGGGCGTCCGACGATTGCCACGATATTTGAAGGCATATGTGTTCCCGGTTCAGACGAACCAAAAGTAGCCAAAATTGGCAAGAAATTCAATGAAGACGGGCTGCTGCACCGCGAGAGCGGAGTTCGCTTTGAGGAAGGTGGAGTGAGAAGAAGGTGTAGAGTCGGGGCGGCGAGATTCGAACTCGCGACCTCTTGGTCCCGAACCAAGCGCGCTAGCCAGGCTGCGCCACGCCCCGATGCTGTTTCAACGAAGGCTTAATATAGGAAACGGACGGTCGAAAATCAATGAACTTTTTGAACACTCTTCTGAAAACGGGCGATGATAAGATCGGCGAGGACTTCATAGGTCCAATCCCGCTCGACCGGAACCCATTGGATTCTCTGGTCGGAACGAAACCAGGTCAGTTGTCGCTTGGCGAAGCGACGCGTGTTTTGTTGGATCAGCGACACCGCCTCTTCATACTTCAACGCACCATCGAGGAATTGGAACATTTCTTTGTACCCGACCGTATTGAGTGCATTCAGCCTCCGATCATACCCCCGCCGAACAAGAGATTCTACCTCCTGAACCAACCCGTTCCGCAGCATGTCCTCCACTCTGGCATTGATCCGTTCATACAGTACCTTTCTCTCCCATGCCAGGGCAAACTGAACCACAGGAAGCGCCGGCTCCTTCCGCTGTGCTTCGTGAAGCGTGGAAATGGGTTTGCCGGTGATGTAGAATACTTCAAGGGCGCGGAGAACCCGTCGCTGCTTTATTTCCTTCATCGACGATGCAGCCCGTGGATCGACCTTCTTCAGTTCATCAAACATGGCAGTCAATCCTGTCTTCTCCAAACGATCCTGGAGCTGGGAGCGTAGTTCCGGATCTTTCCCCCCTCCCTCAAACAGGCCATCAATAGCCGACTTCACGTACAATCCGGACCCGCCAACCATGATGGGAAGTCTCTTTCGCCGCTGAATGTCGCCGATTACCTCCCGCGCCTGTTCACCATAGACCCCCGCGTTATATTCTTCATCGAGTTCCCGAATGTCGATGAAGTGATGAGGAATGGACTGAAGCTCGGCCTTCGTCGGCTTTGCGGTGCCAATATCGAGGTGTTTGTAGATTTGGCGGGAATCCGCGGAGACAATTTCTCCGTCGAGCTTCTTTGCGAGAAGAAGAGAGAGAGGTGTTTTACCAGAGGACGTCGGGCCGACAAGTACAAGGGAAGGACTCAAGGGGAAGTCGCCGCATGGTGATCAATACGATACAAGAGAATCTGCAGTTTCACTTTCTCGTCTCCAACTCCGTTTACTTTCCATTCCACCCTTGCTTTCCGATCAGGGGAACAAACTTGAATCCGCGCACCTCTTTCGTCTCCAACCGGCCATCCTGGTTCGTCACAACCAGGAGACTTTGAGAATCGAGATCGCCAACGGGAATGACCAGCCTTCCACCTTCGGCAAGTTGCCTGATCAGGGCGTCGGGGACATCGGGAGCCGCAGCGGTGACGATGATGCCGTCATACGGTGCAAACTCGGACCATCCGACCGTGCCATCTCCTCCGCGCGTCGCTATCCTGTAGCCGAGCCGTTCAAAGAGTTTCCGTGCTTCCAGGAGCAGCTCAAGATGACGTTCTATCGTGAACACCCTGCATCCCATCTCAGCCAAAATCGCGGCCTGATATCCTGAGCCGGTTCCAATCTCCAAAATCTTGGCCCCGGGTTTTGGATTCAGCTCCTGGGTCATGAACGCAACAGTGTAGGGCTGCGAGATGGTTTGGGACTTTTCAATCGGGAGGGCTGTGTCTTCATACGAGCGGTTGACAAATGGTTCATTCACGAAAAGATGCCGCTCTACGTTTGTCATTGCCAGTAAAACCTTCTCGTCGGTTATTCCCTTCTCCTTCAGGATTCCAACCATATCACGACGTTCTTCGTCAAAACGACCCATTATTCATCCTTCAGTACGATGCGCAGAAATTGTTTCGTGGTGTACCAGTGCGTCATGGAGCTGCGTGCGTTGCCGTAGACAGTCCGGATGGGAACAAACGTCATCTGAAACCCTTTCCTGGCCGCCTTGACAAGCAATTCCGTTTCCATCTCGTAGCCGTCCGAAGCGAGCGTAACGGCATCCAGAACTTCCCTCCCGATCAACCGGTAGCCGGATTGGCTGTCGGGGATCTCCTTCCCCACGCGGGCGGAGACAAGCCACGAGGTCAGTACGTTGGAGAGGATCCGGTGGAAGGGCATCGACGTACCGATCCGTTCCCGGGAACCGATGACGATATTTGCTCCCGAAAACAAGCGCGCGGTAAAGAACTTCGGGAGTTCCTCGGGAAGATGCTGGAGGTCCGCGTCCATTGTGATGACGGCCTCACAGCGGGGCAACGTCCGGGCATACTCAAACCCGCTCTTGAGCGCGGCCCCCTTTCCCTTGTTGACGCGATGCCGAAGAAGACGAATCCCCATCTCTTCCACAATGGTCGCCGTTCGGTCGGAGGATCCGTCATCTACGACAAGCACCGAGCCTTTGTCAACCACCGTGACCACTCGGTCTAAGAGCTCCGGCAATGTCGTCTCTGCATTGAAGGCGGGAATAATGACAATGGTCATAGTTCAAGCCGCATGGGAAACGGCATCCGCCACGGTCACGACTCGTTTCATCGCCCGCACATCATGAACCCGGACGACGTTGGCCCCATTCAAGACGCAAGCTGCCACGGCGGCTGCAGTCCCCTCGAGGCGCTGATCGACGGGAAGATCGAGCAGTGTCCCCAGGAACGATTTCCGGGAGGGACCGACAAGGAGCGGGAAACCGTAGGAACGAAATACTTTTAGATTATGAATCAATTGAAGGTTGTGATGAAGGTTCTTCCCAAACCCGATCCCGGGATCGATCAGCACCTGCTGAACACCCGCGACACGACATCGCTCAGCCTGACGCCTCAGATACTCGCCGACCTCTCTCACGACATCTTTATACTCCGGGTTGAGCTGCATGGTTTTGGGAGTCCCTCTCATATGCATGAGGACCGCGGAGGCCTTCTGTTGCACCACAAGCGGGAGCATGTGCTCATCGAACGTCATCGCGGTGATGTCGTTTACGATGACCGCTCCCGCTTCAAGGGCCGCCTTTGCCACTTCCGATTTATATGTATCAACGGAGACGGGAGTTGCGAAGGCTTTTGCCAATCGTTCAATCACCGGCACCACCCGTCGGATTTCTTCCGCCGGGGAAACCGGATCCGATCCGGGTCTGCTGGATTCCCCTCCCACGTCAATAAAATCGGCTCCCTCTTCGACCATCTGAACGCCCCGAGCGACGGCGGACTCGACCGTGCTGAATTTCCCTCCGTCGAAAAATGAGTCCGGTGTGACATTGAGGACACCCATCACATGCGTCCGAAGGGCGAAGTCGTACGTCACCGAACCGAATTTGAACAACATGTTTTCTTCTCTGGTCTCCGGCAAAGGTCACCACGCGGGCATACAAGAGGTGGGACGGAATATGGTAAGACTGTCGCTGGAAAAGAAACGCCTGGAACTCCGCCCTTGGGAATAGGGGATCTTACGGTTCGCTGCAGGAATGGTAGAATCCGCACTTTGGGCAAAACAGCTTGCACTTGCGACTTTGGAGCAGGGTTCCGCAATTGACACAGTACTGCCAATAATGGAATGCATCGGTTGGGCAGGAATCAGATTCCGGGGTGTTGCCAGGGAGTTCTTCTTCATTCTTGTGCATAGGCAAAAGTACGGAAGATGTGAGCGGTTGTCAAGGGAAGAGAAGCACGTTCTTTTCACCAGGCCAACCTGAGGAGAGCGATGCCGACCGCCTTCACCGCCCAGACCATATTGAAAGGCTCCTTCTCCGTCGTCCGGGAAGGAATGTCGAGTGAGGAATGATAGTACGCGGAATAATCCACCACGACGGAATCGGGGTGGCCTTGCCATGCTTTGGAGGACCATCCTTCCGTCTGAGGAAGCGTTTTCAGTTCATTCCAAGCTCCCGTGAAGACGGTGACGGAGGGGATTTCCACCTCCGGAAGATCCAGCCGGGCGAGCCAGTGGGGGAGGAAAACATACGAGTCCGTTCCCCCCTGCGAAGGATTCGTGGTAGCCTCATCCCAAAACCCCTTCTTCCCGACGAACTCTTCTCCAACCCCTTCGAGAGTCCGGAGAAGCTTCTCGTTATGCTCCACGTCGTTCGATTCAAAATAGATGCAGTTACGGGAGACCCCTGTGCCGATCTCATCGTAATTCAAAACACCCAGGATATTTTCCAGTGTTTCCTGATGGGTGCGGACATAGTGTTCGGTCGAATAGATTTCGGATCCCCAAATGATGAACTTAAGAGTAAAGGCGGGCTTCGGAAGATGACCGGACCGGACCATACCGTTCAGCACGTGTGCAAGTTCTAGAACACCGGCAACCCCCGAAGCGTTATCATCCGCGCCCGGTCCACCGGAATCGGAGTCGCCATGAGCACAGACGATGTAGTACTTATCACTCGCACCCTTGAGGGTAGCGACAATCGTCCTCGGCGCTCCAGGAGCAATCGTCACCTTTGACGAGAATGACATGACGACCGGGACCCCTTCCTCCAACGTTTTCTTCAATGTCAAAGCATTATTGAAAGACAGGTTAAAGAGCGGAATTGCGTTCCTCTCTGAGGGCATGAGATCGGTAATATAGGCCCAGTCGGAATACGCTCCGTCGAGATACGGAGAGCCCAACAACAGGCAAGTAGCTCCGTGTTCAACCAGCCGGAGGTAGGCTTTGGAGGAAATGGGCGTTTCGAGCAGAAAGGCTTTTCCTCGAATCGAATCGTCAGGAACATCTTCAGGAAGCGGCCACAGCTCAAGCTGTGACCTGGAGGGGGGAACGGAAGGAGAAAACCCTCCGAGCCATTCACGCTTGATGAGGTTTCGAAGCCCGCGCGGCTGATCGACCCTTAGCGACCAGGCGTGGTTTATGAACATGAGCTTTGCGGGTTCTTCGACCACTTCAACGGAAAGGCCGAGAGTTTTCAATCGCTGCACAAGGTACCGAACAGACTTGTCACCCGAAGGGGTCCCCCCCATTCTCGGACCGATCGCAACGAGCTCGCGCACACTGGAGAGTAACCTCTTCTGGGAAACACGCGTGCTCAGGGTTTTCTCATTGCCTTGCTGGGCAATCCCCGAGTGGACCATGAGAACGATGAGCAGAAGAGATCGGATACAGATCGCACTCATGGAAATAGGCAAGAAAAAGATGCTGGTGAACAGGTCGACAACCCGCGAAATATTAGCGAATAGTTTTCAGAGGAGCAAATGGTCCGTTCCGGACACAAAAAAGGGGCCGGATTGAATTCCGACCCCTGCGAGTACAAACTATCGTTCCCGGTTATTTCCCGAGAACATATTTCTTGTAACGGTCA
The DNA here is from genome assembly GCA_002454845.1 of Ignavibacteria bacterium UBA6688. GTDB lineage: Bacteria > Bacteroidota > Ignavibacteria > UBA10030 > UBA10030 > UBA6688. The sequence continues at coordinate 6,307 of DKJQ01000026.1, read as the reverse complement.
TTGATGCGTCCCCAATGGAGGTTCGCGAGGAAGTTATCGATGTACTTCGCTCTGCCCGGACCGTCTTTATGGTAGTAGGCATGTTCAAACACATCGCACGAAATAAGCGGGATGCCTCCCCAGATAGCGCCATAGTGGTGCTCATCGACCGTGACATTGAGCAACCGCCCGGAATAGAGCCGGTCCGCCACAAGCAATCCCCACCCGCTAAGCTTCGCGGAGATGGCGCCTGCCTTGAAGTCCGCCTTCCATCCATCAAACGATCCGAACTCTTTCTCGAGGGCGGCCTTCACCTCGGGGCCCTTATTCGGATCCCCGTCTCCTCCCAACACCTCCCAGTACACATCATGCAACAGGGCTCCGGCGTGGTTCCAGGTGAACCTCCGCTTCAACTCGCCAATGACGCTGTAGTTTCCATTCGCAGTTGCGCGGTCGGCACCCTCCAGCGCCTTCTCGATGGTGTTGAGCGCGGTCACATAGCCCTTGTGATGGGTATTATAGTGCCAATCCGTTGTTTCCGGACTCACCACATTCCCGAGAAGCTTTTTTGCCTCTTCGTCGGAATAGGGACGGGGGGTAAATTTCCATTCATAAGCCATGGGGACTCCTTTCAACAGGTTAGAAGATGGGGGATTATTGCATAAGGCTGCTGGACTCCTGACCGCCTTCAGGCGGCTCGCAAGATCGCATCCAGTACAATTACATATTGAGCATCAATCTGGCCGCCTCGGACATCAAAGCCGGCGTCCATGGTGGGTCAAACACAAGATCGATATGAGCGTTTTTGACCGTGTGAACCAGCATGACTTTCCTCCGAACATCCGCGGCGATCATCGGAGCCATTCCGCATCCCGGCGCCGTCAACGTCATCCTCACGAACACATTGACCTCTTCGGGGACAGACTCGTCGACTGCGATATGGTACACCAGTCCAAGGTCGACGATATTCACCGGGATCTCCGGGTCATAACATTCCTTCAGCGCGTCCCAAATCTTCGCTTCCAGTTCCGTTTTGACGGGAACAAGTTTGCTCCCCGCCTGAATCTCTTTCGGGAAGCCGTTCTCGACCTGAGCTGTTACCGGTGTCTCCGTCTGGTTTTCCTGTGCCATGCGCTTTCCCGCTTAGACGCCGAATGAACTGCCGCAACCGCAAGTGCGCGCGGCTTGAGGGTTGTTGAAAACAAATCCACGACCATTCAGACCATCGGAGAAATCCAGGGTTGTTCCGGAAAGATAAAACAAACTCTTGGGATCCACATACACCGTGACTCCCTCGATTTCGTAGATCACGTCCCCGGGGCGCGGCTTCTCGTCAAAGGCAAGGACGTAACTCATCCCCGAGCAACCGCCGCCTTTCACGCCAAGGCGGAGTGCGTGAGTTCCCGCAATGTTGTTTTCCTGTTTGATTCTGGCAATCTCCTGCACAGCCCGGGGCGTAATAATGACCGCCTCCCCTTCCTGCGCCTTGACCTCCGCAATAACTTCTGCCATATGCGTTCCTCCAATTCCAACTTATTCCGTGGTGATAGCTTCTTGTTTATTTTCAAGCGCCGCATGCAGCGTGTGCCAGGCAAGGCTGGCGCACTTCACGCGGGCGGGAAATTCGCTGACTCCTGCAAATGCCGCCATAGACCCAATCTCATCAAGGTTCACAGACTGATCCGGTTTACCCGTGACGAGCGCGTGGAACCGGTCAAAAAGCCTTTCCGCCTCCTGCCTGGTCTTCCCTTTGACCATGGTGCTCATCACCGAAGCCGAGGCCTTGGAAATTGCGCAGCCGGAGCCTTTAAAGGAGACATCCTTCACCACCTCTCCCTCGATCTTGAGGTAGACTGTGTAGTGATCACCGCACAAGGGATTATATCCTTCCAACGTAACATCCGCGTCCGCCATCACCCGGAAATTCCTGGGATTCTTATTGTGCTCCAGGATGATCTCTTGGTAGAGCGACCGAAGTTCGTCTGCGGGCATCAGGCAAATACCTCGACAACTTTATGAATTCCCCGCACAAGCGCATCGACCTCTTCCCTGGTATTGTAGAACGCAAAAGAGGCACGCACCGTTGCAGGAACATCGTACCGAATCATCACCGGTTGCGCACAATGGTGGCCGGTCCGGACGGCAATCCCTTCCTGATCCAGGATCGTTCCGATATCGTGAGGATGAATGTTCTCCAGCGTGAATGAGAGAACACCCGCCTTCTCCCTCGCTGTCCCGATCACCTTCAATCCCCTGATTTCAGTAAGTTGTTCCGTAGCATAGGTCAGGAGGTCATGTTCGTATTGAGTCAGAGTCGTCCAGTCGAGAGACTGGAGATAGTCCAGCGTCGCTCCAAACGCAATCGTGTCCGCGATATTTGGCGTTCCTGCCTCAAATTTATAGGGGAGGTCGTTGAAGAGAGTCTTTTCAAAGGTTACCGATTTGATCATATCGCCCCCCCCCTGATAGGGCGGCATATCCTGCAGGAACGATGATTTGCCGTACAGGATCCCTATCCCGGTCGGACCGTACATCTTGTGCGCAGAGAACGCGTAAAAGTCGCAATCAAGCTCCCGAACGTCCACCTTCATGTGGGGGACGGCCTGTGCACCGTCGACCAGCACGGGAATGCCTTTCGCGTGAGCCATCGCTATGATCTGGCGGAGGGGGTTGACGGTCCCTAGAGCGTTCGAAACATGGGCCACAGCGACAAGCCTTGTCGTCGGGGTCAACAAGCGTTCATATTCGTCGAGAAGAAGCTCTCCGGCATCGTTCAACGGAATGACTCTGAGCTTTGCGTTCTTCTCACCACACAACATCTGCCAGGGAACGATATTCGAATGGTGCTCCATCCCGGAGATCACAATCTCGTCCCCTTCGTTGACCCGGGAGCGGCCGTAGGTCGATGCGACAAGATTGATGGCTTCTGTTGTTCCCTTCACGAAGATCACTTCCCGCCAGTCGTCCGCACGGACAAAGTCCTTTGCCTTCTGGCGGACATCTTCATAGAGCTTCGTCCCCAACTCACTTAGATAGTGAACGCCCCGATGGATGTTGGCATTCTGCGCCTCGTAGTACCGTCGAAGAGCATCGATCATCACCTGCGGCTTTTGGGTCGTCGCAGCGTTATCCAGGTAGATGAGCGGTTTTCCCCGAACACTCGTTCTTAAAATCGGGAAGTCCCTCCGAAGACGTTCAACATCAAACGGGGAGACCTGTACCGGAGAACCTTTCATGAGGGGTTGCGCAAGCATCTAGCGTTCCCTTCCTTTTCCGAGTTTCGCATGGACGAGTGTCTCCAACTGCTCCCGCAACCCGTCGACGTGGACGCGCCTTACGACATCGCCCGCGAAGGCAAAAGTCAGGATGTCAGCTGCGAGCGTTTCATCAATACCTCTTGAGCGGAGATAGAACATCTGTTCCGCATCAAGTTGACCCACTGTTGCCCCGTGCGTACATTTCACGTCGTCTGCAAAGATCTCGAGCTGTGGCTTCGTGTCCATGGTAGCATCATCCGAAAGAAGCAGGGTCTTGTTTGTTTGCTTGGCATCTGTCTTTTGCGCGTCCCTGCGGACAAAGATCTTTCCGTTGAAGACCCCGCGTGATGCATCGTCCAGGACGGACTTATATAATTCGTGACTGGGACAATTCGGTTTCGCGTGGTCGATCACGGTATGGTTGTCGATCAACTGGGTTCCATTGGCGACAGAGAGACCATTCAGTGTGCATTCGGCATACTCGCCATCGAGCACAGAGGAGACATTATTCCGGACAAGTGCCCCCCCCACCGCAATGGAGTTTGAAATGAAATTACTTTTTCCCTTCTGGTGCACGTGGAGAGACGCCACATGATAAGCCTCGGCACACTCATTTTGGAGTTTATCGTGTTCAATGATGGCCCCTTCCCCCGCTACAATTTCAGTCACGACATTCGTCAGGGTGCCGCTGGTTGCCAGGCTGAAATAGCTCTCGGCGATGGTCACCTCGGCGCGATCCCCGACGATGATGAGATTACGCGGTGCGACATACAGAGGTGCGGTCCCGGTGGAAATGAAGAGGAGGCTGATCGCTTCTTCCAGCACCGTTCCCTGAGGGATGTACAAAAATGCCCCATCCTGGACGAATGCCATGTTGAGCGCTGTGAAAGGATTTTCCTGGATCGAAGCGTATTTCCCGATGAACCCATGGGCCAACTCGTCATTCCCCTTCAGGGCGGAAGCGAGGCTCCCCACGATTGCCCCCCGAGGGAGGGTGCCGACGGATGAAAGATGCTCGACGAAATGTCCGTTCACAAAGACCAATTGGTGCGCTGTACCAAAACTCAACCGAACAACATCTTCCCTGGAGAGTCCGACCACCCCGGCTTCGAACGACGGTTGGAAACTGACTTTCGCGATCGGGGCCACGTTGGTAAAGCGCCATTCTTCATGCTTCGTCGTCGGGAAACCAGTCTGCGCAAAACGCACCAGAGCTTCCTTCCGCATGGCATGAACGCGCGAGGAGGCCTCGCCATTCAGGTTTTTTTCAAATAATTCAAAATTCGTCTGGTACCAGTGAGCCTGGTCTGTTCCGTGCTTCGTCATGTCGTTCGTTTCCTCACGCCGTCGCCAACGTGCTATCGGTGGCATCCTTGATCCAATCGTACCCCTTCTCTTCCAGTTGCAGGGCAAGATCCTTCGTTCCGGATTTCACGATCCTCCCGTCCACAAGGACATGCACGAAATCCGGAACGATGTAGTTCAGTAAGCGCTGATAGTGTGTTACGACGATCACAGCGTTGTCCTTCCGTCGAAGTTGGTTCACACCATCGGCGACAATCCTCAGGGCATCGATGTCGAGTCCCGAATCGGTCTCATCGAGGATCGCCAGCTTTGGTTCGAGGACCGCCATATGAAAAATCTCATTCCGCTTCTTTTCGCCGCCGGAGAATCCCTCGTTCACCGGCCGGTTCAGCAAGCTCTCATCCATGTCGACAATCTTCATGCGCTGCTTGACCAGCTTGAGGAACTCAACCGCATCCAGATCTTCCAATCCTCTGTGCTTGCGTACAGAGTTCAGCGCCGCCTTCAGGAAGTATGTGTTACTGACACCGGGGATCTCGACCGGATACTGGAATGCGAGAAAAACCCCTTCGCGTGCGCGTTCCTCCGGATCCATCTCCAACAGGTTCTTTCCTTCGTACAGCACCTCCCCCTCCGTCACCTCATACGACTCACGCCCCGCAAGGACTTGGGCGAGCGTACTCTTCCCTGAACCGTTGGGACCCATGATGGCATGAACTTCGCCGGGCTGAACCTTCAGGTTCACACCGGACAGAATTTCTTTTCCGTTGATACTGGCATGCAGATTGTTGATCTGAAGCATCGATTTCCTCAGTCTTCTTTCTTCTTTTAGGTAAAGTGTTAAATCCACCGCTCCGGAGTTACCCCACACTTCCCTCAAGGCTGATCCCGAGCAGTTTTTGAGCTTCGACGGCGAACTCCATCGGGAGCTCCCGGAAGACCTCTTTGCAAAATCCGTTGACGATCATTCCGACAGCGTCTTCTGTCGACAGTCCGCGTTGCTTGCAATAGAAGATCTGGTCCTCCCCGATCTTTGACGTCGAAGCCTCGTGTTCCACCCTTGAGGATTTGTTCTTGACCTCGATGTACGGAAACGTGTGCGCTCCGCATGTATCGCCGAGCAGGAGTGAATCGCACTGGGAAAAATTTCGTGAGTTGGTGGAACCTCTCTTGATCTCCACAAGTCCTCGGTACGAGTTTTGTCCGAACCCGGCCGAAATGCCTTTGGAAACAATCGTACTGCTGCTATTCTTGCCGATATGGATCATCTTTGTCCCTGTATCGGCTTGCTGGTAGTTATTGACGACGGCCACCGAGTAAAACTCACCGACCGAATGGTCGCCCAACAAAATAACGCTCGGGTACTTCCACGTAATCGCTGAACCGGTTTCGACCTGGGTCCAGGAAATCTTGGAGTGCTTGCCTGCACACTTGCCACGCTTGGTGACAAAATTATAAATCCCTCCCTTTCCCTCCTTGTCGCCGGGGTACCAGTTCTGGACGGTCGAGTACTTGATGGTGGCGCGATCGAGCGCCACGAGCTCGACGACGGCTGCGTGGAGCTGGTGCTCGTCGCGCATCGGCGCNNATCTGGGCCTTGTCGCCCACTGCGACGAGTTCCACGACTGCCGCGTGCAATTGGTTGGTATCGCGCATGGGAGCCGTGCAACCTTCCAGGTAACTCACATAGGCTCCCTCTTCGGCAACAATCAGCGTTCTTTCGAATTGGCCGGTGTCGGCCGAGTTGATACGGAAATACGTTGACA
>DKJQ01000041.1:5372-10925 GCA_002454845.1 Ignavibacteria bacterium UBA6688 | reverse complement strand
AATACTAGCAAATGCTCTGCCAGACAATTTATTGTAGTTATTCAATCTTTCTCTCACTTGTTCACCCGGGAAGTGTCTCACCTGTACAGAATGGGGACTTTCTGAGAAATGAGCAGTTTTCAAAAGTTCGGGCAAGCCATTATGCTCCAAATTCGCGAAAAAGCTGCTAATTTGCGTGTACAAAGGGGAAGCGGGAGGGTGTTAATTTTTTTCTTTAAGGCAGTTGCATTTTGGTAAGGAGTTTCTTATAATCACACCGTTGTTCCTGCTGGTGTACAAGGACTTCCAAGGGAATCTGTAGATAAGGTAAACCTAAATCCAACGCTCAAATCGCTCAAATCTTAAGACATGTCGACGCCCACACCAAATCCGACGGTAGCGAAACAGGCTGCTCCTGCGGCTCCCTCCATCTCACCACAGGAACCCCCCGTTCTGGCGGAGGCGAGGAAGCTTCTGAAGGATATGGCAGGACAACTCCCATCATCGGTCGTCGGTCTTGAGCGGCAGATGATGATTGGCGATGTCATTGCCAGGTTGGACGATCAGGATAAGGGGAAGATCCGATCGCTCTTGAATTCGTTCCTCACCAAGATGTTCACCATTAATGCTTCGGACATTGATTTGGGTGGGTACGGATCTCAGGGATCAGTCTGGTATCGCATCTTTGGTTCCAAGAAACCGGACAAGACGTTGGGCCAATTCCAGCCGGACGAGACGAATTTTCTGATCCAAAGCGTGATCGGGGACAGGCAGCGCTCTTTTCTCTATGAGAACAGGAATCTCGATTTCTCCCACATGCTGTATCTTGAGGGAGGAGATTTTCGCCGTTTCCGGGCAGACGCGTATTTCGATCTGGATCAGCTCGCCCTCAACATGCGCGCGATCAACAATACTGTTCGTCCGTACAAGCTTCTGGAGCTTCATCAAAACGTCACCAAAGTGTTGAGCCTTGCCGGGACGAAAGAGGGATTGTGCCTGGTCACGGGAATCACTGGCTCCGGGAAGAGCTCGACCCTCGACGCCATCATCGACGCCAACAATCACTCGGTCGATGCGCACATGGTGATCATTGCATCGCCGATCGAATATGTTCACAAGTCGGATCGGTGCATCATCCGGCACCGCGAAGTGGGGAGGGATGTGCTCTCATTCAAGGAGGGAGCCATCCAGGCGCTGCGCCAGGATCCCGATATCATTATGATCGGCGAGTTGCGTGACCCCGAGACGATCCTGACGGCGCTCGAAATCACGGACTCCGGTCACAAAGTGTACTCGACGCTGCACACCGCATCCGCGGTGGAAAGCATTGACCGGATCATCGGCGAAACTCCCCCGGTGGAACAGGAGCGGGTCCGTAATCGTCTGGCAGACACCCTCCGCTGTGTCATGTCCCAAAAGTTGATCCCGAGCCTTGATGGCAAGCGCGTGATGGCGAAGGAGATTATGCTCGGAACTCCTTCGGTTCGCGCTGCGATCAAGAACAACAACACAGGGGAAATTTACCAAATGATTTCGGAAGGGACTGAGCAGGGGATGACGACGATGGAGATGGATCTGAAGAGGCTGTATCTTCAGAAAAAGATTTCCCTTGAGAATGCAATCAACTACGCCAATAATAAGCGCCGTATGCAGCAGTTGTTGCAGGTTTCTCCGACGGAGAACTGATCGTTCCCGGGAGCGATCGGCTTCCCGGTGGTGCAGCACTAATCTCTCATCCATCTCACACAACTGAAGGCTTCGCTCGCGATGCCATATCAACCCGGACAAGGCAAAACAGCGGTTGGGCTGTTTGTCGACGGACTTGAGCTGAAGTTTGTGCAGCTCTCGGTCAAAGGCAGTAAAGTTACCCTCCGTGATTATAAAACTGTCGCTCTTGTTCAAAAATTCGAAGAAAAAGAGGCGGTTGGTGCGGAAGAAGGAGCCGGTTTTGACGATGCTGCGGCCGGCGATGCGTTCGGTGAGACGGCACCGGCCCCTGAAATGGGCACAGAGCAGCAGAACAATGCTTCGATTTTGCTCAGCCTGCTGAGCGATTTACCCTCCTCAAAATACACTCTTTCGTACGCCCTCAGCGAACCGGCTGTTACCTATCAGGAATTCGAGAGTAATTTCGGATTGAAAGGCTCCAAGCTCAAGAAGCATGTGGCCCGGGAGCTTTCCGTTATGCGTTCGACCCCCCCCTCGGCCGATTCGCTGGATTTTGTCCCGACGGCCGCCGGAGGGATTTTGACTATCATCCGGGAAGATGGCCTCCATCTGTGGGAGCTCCTGAACGAGGTCAAGCAGTTCATCGGGAACAGGATCCCGAACATCGAGATTATCGATAGTGCGGACGTCGCGCTGATGAACCTCGTCCGCTCCTCCTATGATGTGCAGGATGAGGAGGTTTCAGTGGTGGCGTATGTGGGGAACGACTTCAGCCGGTTGATTTTCATGCAGGGGAAGAATTACCTCCACTTCGCTCCGATTATCAGCGAAGGGTACGGTTCGTCGAACATTGAAAATACGATCTACAGCCGTATCCTTCTGGAGCAGGATAACGTCGCTCTCACGCGGATTGACAGGATTATTCTGTGTGGAGAAAGCCACAAAGTAAATTTACGCGAGTCGCTCGCTCCCCAGTTTTCCAGTGCCGCGGTGGAGTACCTGCAGGCCCCGGAACTTGATCTGACGATGTTTGAAGGAGTCGTCGGCGAGGCGGTCTCCGAGTACGCCATCCCGCTCGCAACAGCCTGGCGCGCACTTCTCCGGAAGCACGCCAACTTCCTCGACGTCAATCTCTGTCCCATCTCGATCACCGAAGGACAGAAAGCATTCAAGCTTGCGTGGCATGGATGGTTGGCCGCGGCTCTCGTCGTGGGGGCCATTGTTTTCTTCTCGACATCGATTGAGACCCGGAACGCGGAGATACGACGCGCGAATGAAATCCTGACGAGGAAACAGGCGGAGCTTTCGGACCTGGAGCTTCTGCGCGCGCGCCAGTCTGCCCTCCAACAGGACATCAACCGGTATGCAAAAGCCGCGTCGGTCTATGATTCGATCGCTCCGGGAAGTGATCGTTGGAGCCGCATCCTCCATTACCTTGCCAACAGCGTCGAGGACCTGAACTCGCTGTGGATCTATAGGATCGAGCCCGACGCAGCGCAAGTCGGCGCATTGAAGATCAGTGGGAAGTCGATTTATCGGACGCGCATCTCGCGCCTGGCCAGTCTTTTCGAGAAGGCGTTGTTGCGGGAGGTCCGGACGACCGTTATTAGGGAAAAGATTATTTACGATTTCGATCTGATTGTCGAACAGATCGACAAAAGCGATCCACCGATTTCCATTAAACGCTAAAGGCGAGTAGACGCTATGTCGTTTAAACTGAGAAATACCATCGTGCTTGCTGTCCTCTTCCTCCTTGTCGCAGGGGGGGGTGGATTTTACTGGATGTACTATCAGCCCAAGCAACTTTCGGCCGCCCAGACCGAGATCGATAAGATCGATAGCGAGCTGGTTGATTTTCCAAACACGGTGCGACAGGTGGAGGACCTGACGAACCTCCTTGTGGACACGCGCCGACGGTATGATTCGAGAAGCAAGGAGATCCCTCCGTTTGACATATCTTCGCAAACCTATGCCTACATGAGCCGGGGTATCGACGAGGCAGGGTTCACAGCCCAAAACGGGTATATCAAGTTTAATATGACATACAAGGGGGCTCGCAATCTCGGCGACTACGGTTACAATATGTATGACCTGACCGACGGGGAGGGGGAATTTGAGAACTTGTACAAGTTTATTTATTTCCTCGAGAACGGGAACCGGCTCTATAAGGTCAATAAGATCACGTTTGAAAACAGGGAAGCGGTACTGGGACAGGCTACGGATACGCGGAAGTGGATCGCCTTCTCCATGGAATTGCACGCATACTTTACGAGGATACCCGAACTGAGCACGTCGCTTGCGGCGAAGTCGTTGCCGGTCGTCCCGTCCCCGTCCGATCCGTTTAATCCGATTATCCTTTCCGTGTTGCCCTCGAATCCACCGCTGGGTGAGATCAATGCGGATGTTGTGGAGGTGAGGGCCATTCTGCCTGGAAAAGTGTTTGCGATGGAAGGGGAGGAACTCCATGTGTTGCACCTGGGAGATAAAGTATGGAATGGGTATGTGAGCAGGATCAGCCCCAGCGAGAGCAAGGTCGAGTTCACACTCAATGAGGGGGGCATCCTGAGGAAACTCGTCAAGAAAATTATGTTTGATCAAGTCAAAAAAACCCGATAAGAGGAACGTATGACTAAACGATTGCAGTTGGCCATCGCCTTCACCTGCCTTCTTCTCTATGGACTGGCACCAGCCCAGAGTCCCGAAGAGCAGCGTATCCGACGCGCCGCGCGCGGAAGAGATGTCGTGGGGCAGGATGAGCTTGTCTCGTTCCGGTCCGACGTGCCCTACAAGCAGGCGCTCGAACTCCTGAATGACATGGCGAAGAAGTTCCTGAAGAAGCCCATCATCGATCCCTCACCGTTGACAACCGCTATCAGTGTGAATATCGAGTCGATGTACTGGAGGGATGCCCTGGAGTTGATCCTCCGGACCAACGGGATGTGGTATACCGAATTGCCCGACTATATCCAGGTCACCGGGATAGGCTCAGGAGGGGCTCCGGCAGTACCGGGTGCTCCGATGTCGGCCCGTGTCGATACGGGAGCGATCCTGGCGAAGACGCGCGAGATCACGATTTCCGCCATCTTTCTGGAAATCGATAAAGGCAAGTTGAATGAAAGCGGCATCAGTTTCAGCATCTTCCGCGGCCGGAACCTCAACCTGGGGGTGGAATTCTCCGGGGCCGACCGTGTGGCGAGCAATATTTTCGGCGTGACGGTCAATCCCACTGACCCCCGCCTCGCGGTCGACGTCGCTGCAGCGCTTCGGATCTTTGAGTCGGAGCAAATCGGTGAAATTATTGCGCGCCCGCAGGTGACCGTCCGGTCCGGCGTACTGGGAAGGGTACAGATCGGTGCGGACTTCTCGGTCAAGGAGCGTGACTTCTCAGGGAACGTGATCGATAGGTTCTATAGCACGGGCACGATCCTCGAGGTGACACCCAGAGTGTATATGTATGGAGCGACCCCCCTGATTGACCTCGATTTCAGGGTGGAGCGCAGCAACGTACAGCCCGGAGCCGTCAGTACAATCATCAACAAAACGGATGCGAAGACGCGTTTGGTGTTAATGGATGGAGAGGAATCGTACGTCGCCGGCCTGGTGATCAGCGAAGAGACGGCAACCCGTGAAGGGATCCCACTGTTGAAAGACCTCCCCTGGTGGGTGTTCGGCCTTCGCTATGTCTTCGGCTACGATGCATCCCGCGAGACTCGAAAAGAACTGGTCGTCATGATCAAGGCGGAGCTTGTCCCCACGATCGACGAGCGGACAGTCATGTCCAAAGAGCCCGGGGAGAAGATGAAGGAACGACTGGACGACGCGCGCAAGGAAATCGATCGGCGTCGCACCATCAAACAATAACGACTTCGGCGAGACTTCGACGAGCTCAGTCGAGTCGCTCAGTCG
>DKJQ01000041.1:0-5317 GCA_002454845.1 Ignavibacteria bacterium UBA6688 | reverse complement strand
GTCGAGTCGCTCAGTCGAGCCGATGATCAAAATTGGATTCTCGAATGTTCACAGTTAATGGGGAGCGTGTTATGAATCTATGGAAGATTGTGTTATGGGGATTGGCGGCCGGCATGATGCTCTCGTCGTGCACGAACCCGATCGAGCCGGTTGATGGCGACGGGGATGGGGACGGCCTCGACACCAAGGTGAGTGGCTCCATCCTCCGAAGCGACAATCTGAGTCCCGTTGCCAATGCTCTTGTCTACGACCAGGGGAGTCAGGCGCGCGATACTTCCAACGCCGATGGATCCTATGAGCTCAATTACCGGCTCACGTCGCAATATGCGACCAAGATCATTGCCAGTGCCGCCGGGTTCAAAAATGACACCGTGAGTGTTTCGTTGTCTCCCGGTGCGGACACAACGATTGTCCTCAGGGTCCGGGCGGACAGCACGAGTCCGGTGGGAGGAACCTCTTCCGGAAAGCCCGCCAACATCGTCCTGGTGGGAAGCTCTGCAGAAAATATCGGCATTCGCGGGACGGGTGCGAACGAAACTTCCGTGATAACATTCGAGGTGCGTGATTCTCTTGGAATCCCCGTCGGGGGTTCGAATAAGGTGAAGGTACAGTTCTCCATCCTGGGCGGTCCCGGCGGCGGCGAGTATGTCTTCCCGGTGGAAGCTGAAACTGATGGCTTGACCGGACTCGTCTCCACTCGCGTCACGAGCGGGACGAAAGCCGGTGTCCTTCAAGTATATGCAACAGCCACGATTGCTCCGGGCAAGACCATCAAGTCCAGCCCCGTCAGGCTCACCATCTCCGGCGGATTGCCGGTGGATAACCGATTCTCCATCAGCCGGACTGTGGCCAATATTGCCGGAGGCGTTTTTGATAACCTGAGGGCGACCATCAACGTTGTGGTTGGTGACAATCAGGGGAACCCCGTTCAGGCAGGGACAGCAGTGTACTTCACAACGACTGGTGGGATCATCCAAGCATCGACCGGCACCGATGTCGATGGCATCGCGAGCGTCGATCTCATTACCGGTAATCCGCGCCCGCCGAACGGAATCGCTGTCGTAACTGCCCGTACGATCGGTGACAGTGGCGCCGCCATTTTCCGTAACATCTCCGTCGTGTTCTCCGGACCGACGCGGATCATCGCCCCGACGACGGCGTTTGAAATATCGGACAGCGGCGAATACTCCTTTGCCTATAAAGTGCAGGATCCCAACGGCAATCCGTTGACCGCCGGGACGTCGATCAGCGTGACCACCAGCGGACCGGGCTCGGCTGATTTGGAAGTCATTGGTGACAATTCCGTGACGCTGGGCGATACTGACGATCCGTTCTGGACTACGTTCTTTGTGACGGTGCGGGATAACAGGGCAGGAGGAGCATCGGGTCCGGCGGCCATCAAAATTAGCGTCACAAGCCAGAATGGAAACGTATCGACATCGATCAACGGGATTGTCAAGCCCGGCGCATCGGTGATCAGTGTTCCCCCTTCAGCGCGGGAACCGGCCCAGATCGCTATTATCGGTAACCCGACGGCCACCGATATCTTTATCGCCGGAGTGGGAGGCGTTGAGAACTCGGTCATTACGTACGAAGTCAGGGATTCTCTCGGAACCCCGATTGATACTTCCAAGAGAGTGAGTGCAACATTTAGTACCTCTTTTTTCCCAAATTCGTTTGTTCAGGGAGGCACGGTTCCCCGTGTTATTCCTAGTACGGCAGTCTCGGACAACCGTGGGAGATTCACCGCAAACGTCACCAGCGGGACTCAGGCCGGCGTTATACAGCTTGTGGCCAGAGTTCAACTCCCCAATGGGAATGTCATAGTTTCTCAACCGACAAAGGTGAGCGTCCATGCCGGTTTCCCGGATCAAAACCATTTCACGCTTTTTGCGGGTAACTATGCGTTTGCAGAGCGCTCGCCTAGCGCAGGGCCCTATCTCTTTAGCGTACTTGTTGGCGACACTTTTAGTAACCCGGTTCCGACGGGAACCGCTGTGTATTGGCATTCCCAGGCAGGCGTCATCCAAACAGGAACCACGAATGGAGCCACATATACAAACGCGGATGGAATTGCATTGTCGGAGTTGTATACCGTCAACCCGCGCCCGTTAACGCCCCCCTTCTTTGACCCCGCGTTCGGAGTCGGCTATCATTGGGTTTGGGCCCAGACACAGGGGAGGGGGGGGAGGTTGATTACCGATAGTGTTCTGGTGCTTGTGTGTCAGGGGCCTATTACTGTGACCGGTTTGCCGGCTTCCTTAACCGTGCCGCGAAGCGGGGCATCGAGTCTGATCCCGTTTGAAATCCGTGATGGAAATAACAACCCTCTTCCAACGGGGACGATCGTCACAGCGAGCGTCTCGTTCGATAACACGGTTTCGGGAATAAAGTTTGTGGTGGGGGGGGATTTTTCGGAACAATTCCCGAGCTACACTGTTCCGAATGCAGGATTTGCAAGGTTCCCAGGCGCCGGAGTGACGAGTTACCAGGTCCGGGTGTCGGATATTTCCACCGGAGGGGCACCGGCAGGAAGCTCGATAACATTAACAATCACTGTTAGCCCCCCGGGGCTTGGGATACGGAGCTTTAGTATCCCTGGAACAGTCGTGCCCTAAACGGCTTAAATCGAAAATGACCGAAGAGGCTCCGGCGTAATACACCGGGGCCTTTTTATTTATAGGCTTCTCGGAGAGACTGAAGGTTGGCTGTAATCGTTTTCTCGATGTCCCGGTCGGAATGGGCGGAGCTCAGGAAGGCTGCCTCGAATTGCGATGGGGGAAGGTAGATGCCGTAGGAGAGCATAGCGCGAAAATATTCCGCAAACCTGGACCTGTCCGATCTCGCGGCGGAGCTATAGTCGGTGACGGGCTGGTCGGTGAAGAAGAGGGTGAACATGGAACCGACTCTGTTGAGTGTGATGTCCAGACCGAGGGTCTTGAGGTTCCCCCGGATTCCATCTTCCAGTTTCTGTGATTTCTTTTCGAGCTTTGTGTAAAGGGACTTGTTTTTGGAGAGGATCGAGAGCATCGTGGTTCCTGCCGCCATAGCCAAGGGGTTCCCCGACAACGTGCCCGCCTGATACATCGGTCCAGCCGGCGCGACAAGCTGCATCATCTCTCTCTTTCCACCGTAGGCGCCGACCGGCAAACCTCCCCCTATGATTTTTCCCAGTGTCGTAAGATCCGGCTTTACACCAAACAGCTCCTGGGCCCCCCCCAGTGCCACGCGGAAACCGGTCATCACCTCATCGAAAATAAGAACGATCTTCTGCTCGTCGCAGATCTGCCGCAGACCCCGGAGGAAGCCCTCCGCCGGTGGGACACACCCCATGTTGCCAACGACCGGTTCCACGATGATTGCCGCGACGTGACCCGCCGAAGCGAGTGTGAGCTCCCTGACCGAGGCCAGGTCATTGTAGCGGGCTGTAAGGGTTGAGGCTGCCACGGAAGGAGGGACACCCGGACTGTCCGGCACGCCCAACGTCATGGCTCCGGATCCCGCCTTGATGAGGAATGAATCCGCATGGCCATGGTAGCATCCTTCGAACTTGATGATTTTGTCCCGCCCGGTATACGCGCGTGCCAGCCGGATGGCGCTCATCGTCGCTTCGGTGCCGGAGTTCACCATCCGAACCATTTCGATGGAGGGGACGCATGCGGTGATGAGTTCCGCGATCCGGATTTCCATCTCTGTCGGGGCTCCGAAACTTGTGCCGTGCTTCATCGCCTCGCCGATCGCGGCAAGGATCTTCGGATGTGCATGCCCGAGAATCATGGGTCCCCACGATCCGACATAATCGATAAAGGCATTTCCATCCTCATCCCAGAGGCGAGCGCCTTTTGCCTTCCGGATGAACAGGGGGGAGCGGCCCACCGACTGAAACGCTCTGACAGGTGAGTTCACCCCTCCGGGGATGAGCTTTTGTGCTCTGGAAAAAAGCTTCTCGGATCGTTTGGTTTTTATCAGTTTCATGATAATTCAGTTGACGGAGTGAACAGGTTTCAGGGAACCTTGCTTGCAGTACCATTCAAACGTGCGCTCGACGGCTTCCCGGAAGGGGGTGATGGTATAATTCAGTTCGCGGCGCGCCTTGTCGCAGGAAAAGTAGTTGTACAACCCGGCTCCGGCGAGGAGCTCTTTCGTGACCCATGGCTTTTTCCGGAAAACGTCCCCGGTCGTCTCAGCCGCCGTTCCGATCCATCGAACAAGACCGGGGGGGAGTTTGACCCATGGCTGGATCCCTCCCACGATGCTCGCAGTAACGCTGAAAATATCACGGTGGCTCAGGTTCTCCCCGCAGAGAATGTACCGTTCCCCCACGCGCCCCTGCCTTGCGGCGGCGAGGTGCCCACGCACAACATCATCGATATAGACAACGTTCATTCCCCCCTCCAAATAGTAAAAAATACGTTTCAACGCTACATCCCGGACGATCTGTCCTCCATGAAAGTGAATATCTCCGGGACCGATGATGACCGCCGGGTTGAGCATCACCGCTTGCAGTCCCTTGTGAACACCTTGCCGGATTTCCTCCTCAGCCCGATGCTTGGAGATCCGATAGCCAACGTCGTAGCGGTCCCAATTGAAGACGTTCGATTCATCTGCCCATCCCCCGCCTTCCGGGTATCCGATGGCTGCGATGGAACTGGTATGTACGAGCTTCTCCACTCCCGATTCCAGACAGCATTCCACGACGTTCCGGGTTCCCCGGATGTTTACATCATACATCAAGTCCCGCTCCCGGCGCCAGTACGAGATGACTGCCGCCGTATGGAAAACGGTATCGCATCCTTGCATGGCGCGCAAAAGCGATCGGCGGTCTCGGACGTCCCCTGGAACGTGCTCAACCGGGGCATCCCCTATTGCCCTCATGTCGGAATTGGCCCGCCTCAGGATTCGAACTGAGCATCCCTCCTGAAGGAGTGCTTTGGCGATACTGGATCCGAGAAAGCCGGTCCCGCCTGTCACCAGAACATTCTTCATCGGTCCGGTTGATGTTGGAGGGAATGGGTTAAAAAAAACTGAAAAAGGAGGCCCACCCAGCCCGCCTGCTGCCGCAGGCATGCTGGCGGGGAATCTCCGCGAATCCTTCCGAAGAACTACGCGGTTCCCTTTCGTTCTTTCGACCTGACCAGAACCGCTCTCAAGCATAAGCAACACCGTCATTGCGAACCCCGATTTATCGGGGTGAAGCAATCTAAGATTCGCAGTTTAGATTGCTTCGTCGTCCTTCGCTCAGGTGCCAAATTGACAGATGCTAACGCATCTGTTGTAGTAAGCCTCTGGCCCTCGCAATGACTCGCGAGGGGTTTTT
>DKJQ01000039.1 GCA_002454845.1 Ignavibacteria bacterium UBA6688 | reverse complement strand
ATTGTTCATTCTGATGTTTTTTTACATGACGTTTGTGGTGGTTTCCACGAGCCTTGAAAGTAATCTCTTTGAAGAGTGGTCCAACCTGGCCGCGATTCCCTGGCTGGTTGCCACGATCAAGGACTTCTATGCAAACACGATCATCATTTCGTTGTGGATGTTCTACAAGGAAAAGACCTGGGGTGCGCGCCTGCTGTGGTTCTTGCTCTTTGTCGGACTCGGAAGCATCGCGACGTCGGCGTATGTGTTGATGATTCTGTTCCGCGTTTCCGTCAACGATCCCGTTGAGAATGTTCTCTTGAGGTCCCGATGATCGATCAACTTCTCAGAAAGAACATCCTTCCCGACCCTTGGATCAGGTTTGGGATTCGCCGGCTCCTGAAGGCTCGACTGCGGAGCGAGCGGAAGGAATCGCCGGAAGCCCAGCAGAGTCACCTGATGTCGATCCTTGCACTGCTCCAGCAGAGCCCGATCGCAGTCAATACGCCGGATGCCAACAGTCAGCACTACGAAGTCCCGACGGATTTCTTTCGCCAGGTTCTTGGCCCGAATCTGAAATACAGCTCCTGCTACTGGGTCAACGGCACCACCGACCTCGGCGAAGCCGAGGCGGACATGCTTCAACTGACGTGTGAGCGAGCGGAGCTTGTCGACGGCCAGGCGATTCTCGAACTCGGCTGTGGATGGGGATCGTTGACCCTGTTTATGGCATCGCGGTTTCCGAAGAGCCGCATCACGGCTGTGTCCAACTCCCGATCGCAAAAAGCCTACATCGACGGAGAGGCCCAACGACGCGGATTCTCCAATGTCACCGTGATCACGGCTGATATGAATGAATTCACCCCGGCCGGCACGTTTGACAGGGTGGTTTCGGTCGAAATGTTCGAACACATGCGGAACTACAGAAAGCTCCTGGAGACCATTGCTCTCTGTCTCAAGGACGATGGGAAACTCTTTGTCCACATCTTCACGCACAAAGAATACACCTATCTCTTTGAAGTAAGGGACGAGAGCGATTGGATGTCGAAATACTTTTTCACCGGCGGGCTGATGCCCAGCGACCATGTGCTTCTGTATTTCAACGAACATCTCCACGTTCAACAGCATTGGCGGGTGAGCGGGCTCCACTATCAGAAAACGGCCGAGGCATGGTTGCGGAACATGGATTCCCGCCGAGACGAAATTATGCCCATTCTTGCCGCAACGTACGGGAAGGATGAGGCGAAGACCTGGTGGGTGTACTGGAGGGTCTTCTTTATGGCATGCGCCGAGTTGTGGGGATTTCGCGGAGGGAACGAATGGTTTGTGAGCCATTACCTGTTCACCAAAAACGCCGGGGTGAAATCATGAAATTCGTTCTGGGGATCTTGTTGGGTATCATCCCGGCACTGGACACTCAGCAATCGTACGTCGGAAGTGCGGTGGCACGGAGTGGCGGGATGGTGCTGTACGCGGAGGAGCACGAGGAATTCTATGAAGATGGCCGGCGCATTCGCCTGAATACGATCTTCCGCAGTCAGGAGCAAGGCGTTCTTGCAACACGCAGCGTTGATTTCTCGCGGAACCCCTTTCTACCGGATTTCGTGATGGAAGACCGCCGGACGGGATATCTCGAAGGGGCTGAAATGACGACTGGCGGAATCCGGCTGTTTGTTCGAAGAAATAAGCTTGAAGGCACCCGCGATGCGATCATCCCTCTGGAGAAAGCAATGGTCGTCGATGCCGGCTTCAATAATTTCATTCAGGCCCACTGGGATTCCCTCATCGCGGGGAACAAGCTCTTCATGAAGTTTGGCGTTCCCGCCCGGCTTGACTCATACGGATTCAGAGTCTATCGCGACGGCGAAACCTTGGTGAACGGGAAGCGCGCGTTCCTGGTGAAATGCGACATCGATAATTTCATTCTTCGGTTGTTTCTTGACCCGATTATGCTGACGTATGACTCCGAATCAAGGCGGCTCCTCGTCTATGAAGGGATTTCGAACATCAGCAATGAGCGCGGGGAGAACCACGTCGTGAAAATCATGTATCAACCCTACGGGCCCTAACTCTTCAACATCATTGCACGAAAGAATCAACAACCATCGTATGGAATCAATTGCCATTATCGGAACCGGGATTGCAGGAATGGGTTGTGCGCGCGAGCTCGCGTTTCGCTCCTCTATCACACTGTTCGAACACAACGATTATGTCGGGGGACATACAAACACGGTGACCGTTGACGAAGACGGAACCCCCATCCCGATTGACACGGGCTTCATGGTGTATAATGAGGTGACATACCCCAACCTTACCCGCCTCTTTCGGGAACTCGGCGTCCCGACCATGGAAACCTCCATGTCGTTCAGCGTCCAGCATGTCCCGTCCGGACTTGAATTCTGCGGTTCGGGAATCAACGGTCTGTTTGCACAGCGGAGAAATGTGCTCCGTCCGGGATTCTATTCCTTGTTGGCGAACATTGACCGTTTTAACAAGGAATCGCTGGAGATTCTGGACGATCCACGGTATGAAGGATACTCTCTGGGGGAGTATGTGAGGGAGAAGAACTACTCCGCCGATTTTCTTCATCGTTACCTCGTTCCGATGAGCTCGGCCGTCTGGTCGACTCCGCCCAACAAAATGCTTCAGTTTCCTGCGGCGACCCTGGTCCGTTTCTTTAAGAACCATGGTTTCCTGGGGTTGGACACTCAGCATCAGTGGCGAACAGTCGTCGGGGGGAGCAAGGTCTACCGGGATCTCCTGATTGCCCCCTTTCGAGATCGTATTGAGGTGAGCAATCCCGTCGTTCGCGTCTGGCGCCAGGATGGCGTTGCCTTCGTGCAACCCTCCCGGGGTCCGGCCAGGAGCTTCGACAAAGTGATTCTTGCCTGCCATGCGGACGAGGCATTGAAAATCCTTGCCGACCCGACGCCGCTCGAACGGACACTGCTCGGTAAGTTCTCCTATCAAACGAACAGGGTGACGCTTCACACGGACGAAGCCGTCATGCCCGGGACGCGCCGCGCATGGTCTTCCTGGAACTATCGCATGGAGGAGGACGGGACCTCCTCAACGGTCTACTGGATGAACAGTCTCCAGCGGGTGTCCCGGAATAATAACTATTTCGTTTCCATCAATGACTCGGGCACCGTGCGGCCGGAACGGATCCTTAGGGATGGTGTCGCAACGCACCCCTTGTTCGACACCGCTTCAATCCAGGCGCAGAAGGAACTCCCCGCGTTGAACGACAACGGCGTGACATACTTTTGTGGAAGCTATTTCCGCTATGGCTTTCATGAAGACGCCTACGCATCTTCCCTCGATCTGTGCCGGAAGCTCTTGACTCACAGACCAGCCCGCCTCGAGAGGAAAGGGATCGCATGAATTCGTGTCTGTATGAGTGCACGGTGATGCACCACCGGTTGAAGCCGGTCAAAAACCGATTCGTCTATAAGATCTTCATGTTCTACCTCGACCTCGACGAAATCGCGCGTGTAGCGCGCTCGCTCCGCCTTCTCAGCAGGAATCGATTCAACATCTTCAACTTTCGTGACGATGACCATGCAACACTCAACGGCGGGACGGTGAGGGAAAACATCGTCGAGTTTCTCCGCTCGAAGGGAGTTCACGAACCAGTGGGCAACATCGTTCTCCTGACCCATCTCCGCACGTTCGGCCACGTCTTCAACCCTGTATCGTTCTATTTCTGTTATGATGAGCGGGGTGAACCCTTGTGCGCCGTCCCGGAAGTGGGAAACACCTTCAAGGAGCTGAAATTGTTCTTCCTCGGAAGGGAGACGTTCCGGCAGGGCTCATTTCGCGCCAGAGAGAAGAAGCATTTCTACGTTTCGCCGTTTATCGACTTGGATGCCGTGTTTGATTTTGACCTGGCGATTCCCGGGGATTCGCTCCGCATTGCGATCAATGACTATCAGGGGGATGAGAAGTTCTTCCTCAGTACGTTGACGGGGAAGCGAATGCCGCTTTCGGACTGGAGTCTTTTGAGATATGCGGTGAGTATTCCGTTCGTCACATTGAAAGTCCTTGGCCTTATCCACCTTCAGGCATTGCGGTTGTACCTGTATAAACTTCCGTATCACAAAAAAACAGAACACCTGGAGCTTCAACAAGAGATCATCCTATGGAAC
>DKJQ01000267.1 GCA_002454845.1 Ignavibacteria bacterium UBA6688 | reverse complement strand
CGATCGAGTTACGGGCAGAATCTTCTGCAGCATAGTATTGAGACAGCATTCCTCGCGGGCATCATGGCCTCCGAGCTGCATCTGGATGTGAGCCTTGCCAAACGGGGAGGGTTGCTGCATGATATCGGCAAAACGGTTGATCGAAGCGTGGAGGGGCCACACGCACTGATCGGCTACGAATTGTGCAAGAAGTTCAACGAGCACGCAATCGTCTCGAATTCGGTCGGCGCGCACCATGAGGATATTCCCATGGAACACCCGATTGCAGCACTGGTTCAGGCAGCGGACGCCATCAGCGGCGCCCGACCGGGAGCCCGGCGCGAATCGGTCGAGGGGTATATCAAGCGGCTCGAGAAACTCGAATCGCTCGCGAAGTCCTTTAACGGCGTTTTGAACACGTACGCAATCCAGGCGGGGAGAGAGGTGCGCGTAATCTGCAATCATGATAAATTGGACGACGCAGCAGCGGACCAGCTTTCCCATGACATTGCCAACAAGATCCAGCAGGAAATGGAATATCCAGGGCAAATCAAAGTCATCGTTATCCGGGAAGTGCGGGCCGTGGCATACGCCAAGTAAGAACCCTCACACGGACTGAGAGACGCGTGGAATCCCGACCCGGTACAACCCTTCGTGTCGGCGTGACAGGAGGGATCGGAAGCGGCAAATCGCTGGTCTGCTCCTTCTTTCAGAAGCTGGGCGCGCCGGTTCTCTCTGCCGATGACATCGCGAAGGACCTCATGACAAACGATTCCGGTCTTCGCAAAGCCCTTGCCCGCCTCCTCGGCCCGGAGGCGTACCTTGCCGACGGTTCCTTGAACCGGAAGTTCATTGCTGAAAGGATATTTTCCGCCCCCGCCCTGCAAAAAAAAGTCAATGCCCTCGTCCACCCAAAAGTTGCCCGTGAAATCGACCGGCGCATGAAAGCCCTCAACGGTCTCACCCCGTACGTCATCGTCGAGGCAGCCCTGATCTACGAGGCCGGGCTCGACGCCATGCTGGACAGCGTCGTTGTCGTCGATGCTGAGACCGAAGTAAGGATACAGCGGGTGCAGGAGCGTGACCGTTCCAGCAGGGAAGACGTGGAGAAACGCACCGAGGCGCAGTGGAGCAACAAGCGAAAAGTCCAGCGGGCTGATTACGTCCTTCGGAACAATGGATCGATTCATGAACTGGGGCAGAATGTCAGGTTTCTTCACACACTATTTACCACCACCGCACGGCAGGAGCAAGAGTGAGTACAACCCTGGTTGAAAAAGAGCATCAGTTGTTCTTCCAAACCTACAAGAGACTATCCCTGGATGTTGTCGGGGGCGAGGGATGCACGCTGTTCACGCGCGACGGCAAACGCTATATTGATTTTTTTGGCGGACTGGCCGTGAATGCCCTCGGGTACAATCATCCCGGGCTCAAGAAAGCGATTCAGGAACAGGCCGACCGCTACATTCACCTTTCGAATTTTTTCATTCAGGAGCCGCAGGTCAAGCTTGCCGAAAAGCTCCTTGCCGCCGCCGGTTATCAACGGATATTTTTCACCAACAGCGGAACGGAAGCGATTGAGGGGGCTCTCAAGCTTGCCCGGAAGTGGGGAAGGAAGCACGGGAAAACGGAATTGTTTGGCTTGTCGAATTCATTCCATGGCCGGACGATGGGAGCACTTTCCCTGACCGAGCGGGCGAAGTACCGCGACGGGTATGAGCCGTTCCTCGCCAATGTCAGTCATCTCCCCTATAACGATGTCGAGAGCCTGCGATCGGCAGTGAAAGAAACCACACTGGGGATCGTTGTTGAACCGATCCAGGGGGAGGGAGGGATCTTCGTTGTGTCACCCGAGTATGCTTCTGTTTTGAACTCCCTGCGCGAGAAGTTCGGCTTCCTGATCATTGCGGATGAAATTCAAGCCGGCATGGGGCGGACCGGCAAGTTCCTGGGATTTGAGCATTTCGGGGTGAAGCCGGACATTGTTGTGATCGCCAAGGCAATAGGCGGCGGCCTTCCGCTTGGAGCCTTCCTTGGAAACGAACGTGTGGCGGACACGTTCACCTTCGGCGTTCATGGCACAACCTTCGGGGGTAATCCGGTGGCATGTGCGGCTGGATTGGTTGTCCTGGAGGAGATTGTCGACCATGGCCTTATGAAGCGCGCCGGCGAAATGGGTGACTATCTTAAGGGAAAATTTTCAGCCCTCCAATCCCGGTACCCGTCGTTGGTGAAGGAAGTCCGTGGTTATGGATGCATGTTGGGCATGGAACTGACGAGAGAGGGACAGTCCATTGTGGAGCAGCTGCAGGACAGGGGATTCCTTGTGAATTGTACCAATGTCAATGTTTTGAGATTCCTCCCCCCCTACACGATTTCCACGGAAGAGTGCGACACGTTGGTCCAGGCGATGGATTCGGTTTTCGCCTCCCTCTGATCCAGCTTCGGGGAAGTTTGGCCGAAGGGACCGTTCGAAGAAAAGAAAGGGAGAGAACCCGCTGGTTCCCTCCCTTTTCAATTTCCACAGGATAACGCAGCTTGTATCCTCTACCATTTTTTCTTAACTTTTGGCCGTGACACACCTCAACCACCTCGAAGGCAAACCACGCTGCCATTGCGGCATCTTTGGTATTTTTAACCACCCGGAAGCGGCGGTGATGACCTACTATGGCCTCCACGCCCTGCAACACCGTGGCCAGGAAGCTTCCGGCATTATCACCAGCGAATTCCATACGGACAAGCAGAAATGGCGGTTTAATTCCTTTAAGGGCGTCGGCCTGGTAGCCGATGTCTTCAAGGATTCCAGCATCCTCAAAGAGCAGTTAAAGGGCTCCTCCGCCATCGGCCATAACCGGTACTCGACAACCGGTTCCACCGACAACATGTTGAATATTCAGCCCTTCGTCGTGAACTATAAGGCAGGAAACCTCGCCCTCAGTCACAACGGGAACCTGACCAATTTTCATACCCTTCGGGAGAAGCTGCAGTCGGAAGGGACCATCTTCCAGTCCACCTCCGATAGCGAAATTATCCTCCATCTCACGGCGCGGAGCAAACACGAAAGTCAGATACAACAGATCAAGGAAGCGCTTGACGCCGTCGAAGGGGCGTATTCCCTGGTGATCCTGACCGATACGAGCCTGATTGCCGCGCGCGATCCGTACGGCTTCCGACCATTGTGCCTGGGCCGTATCGAGAACGCATCCGATCAGGGTCCGGCCTATGTGGTCGCCTCGGAAACGTGTGCGTTCGATCTTGTCGGAGCCGAGTACATTGGGGAAGTGGAGCCCGGAGAAATTCTCGTTATCGATCGTGAAGGAGTTCAGTCCGGAACCCTCAAGTCCTACCATATCTCCAACACCTCAGCCCAACCGCATCACTGCATTTTTGAATATATCTATTTCTCACGTCCCGACAGCAAGATCTTCGGCGAGAACGTGGACAAGGTCCGGCGGAAGCTGGGCAAACTCCTGGCGGTCGAATCCCCGGTCAGCCCCGACAGCGTGGACGACCGCGTCGTGGTGATCAGCGTTCCCGATTCCAGTAATACGGCGACGCTCGGGTTCGTGACCGAGGCGAACAAGATGGGGGACGATGTGCGGCTGGAGATCGGGTTGATCCGCAGCCACTACGTCGGGCGCACCTTCATCCAGCCTGATCAAAACAGCCGTGAACTCAAGGTGAAGACAAAGTTCAACACGGTGAAAGGAGTGATCAAGGGGAGAAAGGTTGTGATCGTCGATGATTCGATCGTCCGCGGCACCACCTCGAGGCAACTGGTGAAGATGATTCGCGAGGCGGAACCGAAGGAGATTCATTTTCGCGTGACATCTCCTCCCATCAAGTTCCCATGTTACTACGGGATGGATTTTCCCAGCCGTGAGGAATTGATCGCCAACCGATGCAACAGTGACGTAAACACGATCGCCGAGGAGCTTGGCGTTGACAGTCTGGCCTATCTCTCCATGGAGAAAATGCTCGAAGCGGCTCCCAACGGGGGAAAAAGCTATTGCACGGCATGCTTCAGCGGGGATTATCCCATCCCGATCGACCGCCATCTGAAAAAGGACGCGAACGACGCCTGATGCAGGACAGGGTGTTGACACTCTCAAATGTTCTGAGCCTGAGCCGCATTCTGCTCGTGGCACCTCTTGCATTCTGCCTGCTGGCTGACGTCCCCGATAAACGCTCCTGGGTTGCACTGATTATCTCGCTTGCAGTCCTAACAGATTTTCTCGATGGCTATGTGGCACGCAAACGGCATGAGGTTTCTGAGTTCGGCAAAATAATCGACCCGGTCGCCGATAAAATCGCCGTGGGGGCCACGGGTGGCCTCATGGTCTGGACAGGCGATCTTCCATTCTGGTACCTTGTCGTCGTGGTAGGGAGGGATCTGTTGTTACTTCTTGGGGGAATCTACATCAGGAACAGAAAAAAAATCACCGTACAATCCAACTGGCCGGGGAAGATCGCGGTCAACGCGATCGCCCTGGTCCTGCTCCTATCGATTCTCCGCATAGAAATGTTGGAGGAATTTCGACAGGTGATGATCTGGGGAAGCGTGGTGCTGATGGCCGTCTCTTTCGGAAGTTATCTCCAGAGATTGTTCCTTGGCCAGGGAATGGGAAGGAAGGTCGTTTCCTGATGGCCTTCTCCGATTCGTGGAAGAAGCTGAAGGAAGGTCTCACGAAGACGAGGGATTCCCTGTTCGGCAAAGTGGTGCAATTGGTCAACTCGAGAAGCTCGATCGATGCAGACTTGTTGGAAAAGCTCGAGGAGATCCTCATCTCGGCAGACGTCGGTGTTGATACGACGCTGACGATTATCGACAATATCAAAAAACGGGTAAAGCAGGAAGGCTACGACTCTTCCAGCCGGCTGACGCAATTGCTCAAGGATGAGCTTTTGACGGTACTTCCGGCGAACGAAGGATCTGTTTCAGGAAGATTGCTTCTTCCCGAAGGACCCCGGCCCCATGTGGTGATGGTGGTCGGAGTCAACGGCGCGGGTAAAACCACCACGATCGGGAAACTGGCCTATACATACCGAAAGGCGGGGTATCGTGTTGTGGTGGGGGCTGCAGATACGTTTCGCGCGGCGGCGAACGAGCAGTTGGAAATTTGGGCGAAGCGCGCCGGGGTGGAGATCATTCAACAGTCACACGGAGCCGATCCGGGGGCCGTGGCATTTGATGCCGTCAGTTCGGCCATCGCGAAAAAGGCGGAGGTTGTGATTATTGATACGGCCGGCAGACTGCACACCAAGACCAACCTCATGGAGGAGTTGAAGAAGATCCGGCGCGTCCTTGAAAAGCGATTGCCGGGAGCTCCGCACGAAGTGCTCCTCGTCCTCGACGCAAGCACGGGTCAGAACGCACTACAGCAGGTGAAACACTTCACCGCCGCCGTCGAGGTGACGGGACTGGTGCTGACCAAGCTGGATGGAACGGCGAAGGGAGGAATTGTCCTTGCCATCAGCCATGATCTGAAAACCCCGGTGAAGTTTGTCGGGGTGGGGGAACAACTCGACGATCTCCAGGTTTTCGACCGATCCGCATTCGTCGACGCTCTGTTCGAAGGAACGGAGATCTCATCGCCAAACGAAACAGAGCGCATTATGCCCGACGAGAGAAGGATAAGACCATGACCTTGCGTTCGACACTCTATGATCTGAAGTTACGCCATACATTTACCATCTCCCGCAGCTCACGCGATATTTCACCGGTGGTGCTTCTGGAGATAGAGCATGACGGGATCGTCGGTTACGGCGAGGCTGCGCCGTCACGACGGTATGGTGAGTCGGTTGAAACAGTACAGCAATTTCTGGCCGGCTTGAACCTGGGACAATTCGACGACCCCTTCCAGCTCGAAAGCATCCTGGATTCTGTCCAAGGATCGGCGGAAGGAAACTATTCCGCGAAGGCCGCGGTCGATATCGCCCTGCATGACTGGATCGGCGGGAAAATGAACCTTCCGCTCTGGAAATATTGGGGCCTGGACAAGAATAAAACTCCGATCAGTTCGTTCACAATTGGTATCGATACCCCCGAGGTGATCGAACGAAAAGTCCGTGAGGCGGAGGAGTACCCCATCCTCAAGGTCAAACTGGGGGGCGAAAATGATCAGGAGATCATCCGGGCCATCCGGAAAGTGACGAAGAAAACGCTCCGGGTGGACGCCAACGAAGGGTGGAAGGTGAGGGAAACTGCGGTCGAGAAGATCAAATGGCTGGAGCAGGAGGGGGTGGAGTTTGTCGAGCAGCCGATGCCGGCGACCGACCTTGCAGGAACCGCCTGGGTCCGGGAACGCGTGAATCTTCCCCTCGTGGCCGATGAGAATTCTCTACGGCTACATGATGTGCCGAAGCTTCAGGGCGTGTTTGACGGTATTAACATCAAGTTGATGAAATGCACCGGTCTGCGGGAAGCGATGCAGATGGTCCATACCGCAAGAGCGTGCGGCCTGAAGATCATGGTCGGGTGTATGATTGAAACCTCCGTGGCGATCTCCGCTGCCGCGCAGCTCACGCCGTTGATCGACTATGCCGACCTCGACGGGGCAGCCCTGACCACCAATGATCCGTTCGATGGTGTTACTCTTGTTGAAGGCCGGCTGGTGTTGTCGGATCGTCCCGGCATCGGTGTGGTCAAAAGAGACCCAGTCCGACTGTAATCAATTTTCTGCCCGAAATGCTTCTTAAGCGCCCACAATATCGCCGGTTTGAATATGCGCCCCGGTACTACAAACCGGAGACGGATCAGAAGGAGCGTTTCAAGAAGGAGCTTCGCCAGGAACGTGGAAGGCAGAGAACCAAAAGGCGTCCCGTTTTTATCTGGGCGATCATCCTGGTGCTCGTGTTGTATGCTTACCTCTACCTCACGGGAAGCCTCCGATAACGTGCCCTCAAAAATTCAAATACTGAAACCCGACCTTGCGAACAAGATCGCCGCCGGTGAGGTGGTCCAGCGCCCCGCATCCGTGGTCAAGGAACTTGTGGAGAATGCAGTCGACGCGAACGCAACGGCGCTGAAGATCATTGTCAAGGACGCGGGAAGAACGTTGATCCAGGTGCTGGACGATGGTGAGGGGCTTTCCCCGGAAGATGCCCTTCTCGCGTTTGAGCGTCACGCCACGAGCAAGATCGCGTCAGCGCAGGACCTCGAATCGATACAAACACTTGGGTTTCGCGGTGAGGCGTTGGCTTCGATTGCCGCGGTGGCTCAGGTGGAAATGAAAACCCGGCAACGGTCGGATGAGACGGGAACATGTATCCGCATCGAAGGGAACGAGCTCAAAGAGCATACAAAGACCGGATCTGAACCCGGGACATCCATCACGGTCAAGAACCTCTTCTACAACACGCCGGCACGGAGAAATTTTCTCAAGACCCGCAACACCGAACTGAAGAATATTACGGACGTCATCACCAGGATGGCCATTGTCTATCCCGGCGTCTCATGGTATTACCTCAGCGATGAGGATGTTCTCCTGGACCTCAAACCGAAGCAGGCCGGTGAGAGGATGAGAGACCTGTTTGGAGCAAAGTCCTTTGAATCCATGATCCACGTCCGGGAACTGCATGACTCGTTCAGCCTTGAAGGGTACATCGGAAAACCTGATTTTGCACGGAGAACGAGGTCGGACCAGTTCCTGTTCATTAACAAAAGGTTCATCGTGAACAGGGCGATCAACCATGCGGTGTTTCAGGCCTACGAGCATCTGATGATCAAAGGGATGTTTCCCTTTTATGCACTCGACATCACCCTGGATCCGCACAAGGTTGATGTGAACGTCCATCCTTCGAAGATGGAGGTGAAGTTCGAGAATGAATCGTCTGTCTACCGCTTCGTGTTGACCAGCGTGAGGAAAACGCTGGGTGCGAATGATGTGGTGCCCAACCTTTCCTTCAGACAGCCGGAAACGCTTTCCCAGATGGAAGAGCGGCTGAGGTTTATTTCTCCGGGCCGTGATGGCGGCAGACCTGCTGACTGGAGCCCAGCCGGACCGGATACCGGACACGCGGCTGTTCATCCCGAGTCCTCCATGCAGATCGACCTCGACCAATTGTTTGGCAAGGTGGAATCGAGGATCCCGACCGGGCGGGCGGAACGGGATGGAGAGGCGACGTTTCCCGTGGAGAAGGAAGTTCACCCGCCGGTTCAGAGCAACCGGGTCGTCCAGCATATGCCGATTCGCCCGTCCGGTGAGCCGGGGATTCCCGGTGAAACGCGTGCGATCTGGCAAATCCACAATAAATATATCCTTGCCCAGGTACGGACAGGATTGATGATTATCGACCAGCATGTTGCGCACGAACGGATTTTGTACGAGAAAGTCCTGGCCAATTTCGAAAACAGTCTCCCCACCACCCAACAGCTCCTTTTCCCTCACACCCTCCAGCTTTCGGCCGGCGATTATAGTCTCGTGAAGGAGCTGGCGGATAGCCTCACCCGGATAGGTTTTGACCTGAAATTATTTGGAAAGAACACCGTTGTGATCGAGGGGATCCCTGCGGATGTGCGAATCGGAAACGAAACGAAGATTCTGCAGGATGTGCTTGATGAATTCAAGGAGGGGGAGCACAACCGGACGATTGATGCGCGGGATACGCTGGCAAAGTCCTTTGCCTGTAAAGCGGCGGTCAAGGCCGGAGATAAGCTCAATACGACGGAAATGCTCGTTCTCATTGATCAGTTGTTTGCTACGCAGATGCCCTATGTGTGTCCGCATGGCCGCCCTATCATGGTGAAGATTCCCCTGGAGGAATTGGACAGGCGGTTTGGAAGGACCTAGGGATTGAATGATAACAATGGAACCCACCGTGCTGCTTTTTCCGCACGCTAACGGATATCGATAGAAAAAAGGGAGAGGCGATGAACGACGGTTTTGATCAGATCAGGGAAGCCCGGCAACGCTGGGAGTCGAGTGTCCGCTCCGGAGGGAAACCCCGCAATGCCTCTTTCACGACGGTGAGCGGCGAGCCGATCGAAATGCTCTATGGGCCGGAAGAAGTGAAGGAGATCAATTATTTGAGCGAGATCGGCTTTCCCGGTGAATTCCCGTATACCCGCGGGATTCACCCGACGGGATACCGCGGAAAACTCTGGACGATGCGTCAATTCGCCGGGTTCGGCACGCCGGAGGATACAAACGAACGATACCACTACCTGCTGGAACATGGTCAGACAGGCCTCTCCGTGGCATTTGATCTTCCCACCCTCATGGGACAGGACGCCGATGATCCGCTCTCGGAAGGGGAGGTCGGGATTTGCGGCGTCGCGGTGAGTTCGCTCGCCGATATGGAGCTCCTTTTCCGGGGAATCAACCTTGGGGAGATCTCCACATCCATGACCATCAATGCACCGGCGGCGATGGTGATGGCGTTCTATCTCGGTGTCGCCGAGAAACAGGGGGTGGACTTCAAGAAGTTGCGGGGAACGATTCAGGCCGATATTCTTAAGGAGTACATTGCCCAGAAAGAATGGATCTATCCCCCCGAACCCTCGATGCGGCTGATCATCGATATGTTCGAGTATATGACGAAAGAAGTCCCCCAGTGGAATCCGATTTCGGTCAGCGGGTATCACATACGGGAAGCCGGTTCCACAGCGATCCAGGAACTGGCATTTACCCTGGCGGACGGGTTTGCGTACGTCGAGGCCGGAATAGAACGCGGACTGAACGTCGATGAATTTGTGCCTCGCATGTCCTTTTTCTTTAATTCCCACCTCGATTTTTTTGAGGAGATCGCCAAGTTCCGTGCCGCGCGGCGGATCTGGGCGAAACGCATGAGGGACAAGTACGGTGCAAAGAACCCGCGTTCACTCATGCTTCGCTTCCACACACAGACGGCAGGGTGCTCCTTAACGGCGCAGCAGCCGGAGAACAATATTGTTCGCACGGCTTTTCAGGCTCTCGCCGGTGTGCTGGGGGGTACCCAGTCGCTCCATACCAACTCGATGGATGAAACACTTGCCCTCCCCTCCGAGAGAGCAGTCAAGATTGCGCTCCGGACGCAGCAACTGATCGCGTACGAAACGGGTGTGGCAAACACCATCGACCCTCTGGCTGGAAGCTATTTCGTCGAGTCGCTCACCGCGAAAATGGAACAGGAAGCTGAGCAGTATTTCGAGAAGATCGATGCATTGGGGGGTGTTATTCCTGCCATTGAAGCCGGGTTCTTCCAGCGGGAGATCGCCGATGCGGCCTACCGCTACCAACGGGAACTCGACGCGAAGGAGAAGATTATCGTCGGCGTAAACGACTTTGTCGAAGAGGAGGGGAAAATCGAAATACCAATCCTCGTCATCTCTCCGGATGTCGAGATCAAGCAGCGGAAGCGTATCGGGGAACTTCGGCAGAGCCGGAACGCAGAGATGGTGGAACGGTCCCTTGAGGAATTGCGCCAGTCCTCCGTCGACCAGAAGAACCTCATGCCGTACCTCCTGCAGTGTGCGCGGTCGTACGTCACGCTCGGAGAAATGTGCTCCACGCTTACCCAGGTCTTCGGTGTGTATGAAGAGCCTGCAGTGTTCTAACGATCCACTCCGAAACGAGCTGATCAACCCATGAGCGCAACACTTTCTCTTCTCCGCCTCCCGCACTGGCTGAAGAATTTGTTTCTCTTCGCGCCGCTCATTTTTTCGAAACACCTCTTCGAGGAGGGCTATTTCTGGACTGCGGCCCAGGGGTTTCTGGTGTTTTCTCTCCTCTCGAGCGCCGTTTATGTGGTCAACGACATTGCCGACCGGGAGGCTGACCGGCTTCACCCGGTGAAGAAAAATCGCCCTATCGCCTCTGGCAGAATTTCGACCTTGCAGGGAGCCGGCCTGGCGGTCGTACTCCTCTTGCTGACGGGCATTCTTGCCAGCCCCCTGAACACGAAATTTCTTGCAACCGCATCGCTCTACTTTCTCCTGAATCTTGCCTACTCGTATGGACTCAAGCGCGTCATTCTGGTTGATGTTTTCATTATTGCTTCCGGATTCATGCTGCGCGTTCTTGGTGGCGCATTCGTCATCGATGTGCAGGTATCGCACTGGCTGGTGCTCTGTACTCTGTTCATCTCCCTGTTTTTGGCTGTTTCGAAGCGACGGGGGGAAATGCTGCTCGTCCGGAATACGGAAGGGTACGAAGGGAGGGCGGTCTTGCGGGAATACGACCTTGGGGTGATCGATCAAATGATGACGATCACCGCCGCCGGCATGGCGATCTCGTATGCGCTCTACACCGTTGCAGAACGAACGGTCACGGTCTTCGGCACAGAGAATCTGATTTTCACGACAGTGTTTGTCTTGTTTGGCATATTTCGATATCTTTACCTGGTCCAGGTGAAGAGAACGGACGACAATCCGACACACGTCCTGATGACGGATGGACCGATGATTCTGAATGTCGCGGGATGGTTTGTGACGTGTGTCGTCATTATCTATTTTCAGGAATTGAAAACTCTCCTGCATTGACCATGAAGCTGCCTGAACCGAAGACTCCCACGAAGATATCCGGACTGAACCCTGCCGGAGCGAAGGTCGCCGTTGTGCGGACATCGCCTGCCACCATTCTGGATGATATCCAACGGGCCATGGAGTTGGCCGGAGTCAGTTCGTCCCTGGATCCCACAGCACCGACAATCCTGAAAGATAACATCTCCTGGCATTTTCCTTTTCCCGGCGCCAACACAACTCCCTGGCAGCTCGAAGGGACGATCCTGGGATTGCAGCGGGCGGGATTCAAAGACCTTGTCTGCGTCCAGAATAAGACTGTCGTGACGGATGCTTTCAAGGGAGAGGACCTCAACAAGTATGTTCCGCTGTTCGAGAAATACGGGATCCCTGTGAAGTTCAATTTCAAAGAGGGGGATGTGACATGGGTGGAGTACAAGCCCAAAACCCCACTCCTGGTCCTCGACCAGATTTATCCGGAAGGGATTCGGATTCCGGACTTGTTCTTCGGAAAGAACATCGTCCATCTCCCCACCGTGAAATGTCATATTTACACAACGACGACGGGGGCGATGAAGAACGCGTTTGGCGGACTGCTGAATACACACCGGCATTACACGCACTCATGGATTCATGAGACGCTCGTCGATCTGCTCGCGATACAAAGGGAGATCCATACCGGCATTTTCGCGGTGATGGATGGGACGACGGCGGGCAACGGACCCGGACCGAGGACGATGTATCCCGAGGAGAAAAATGTGATCCTCGCCAGCGCAGATCAGGTGGCGATCGATGCGGTTGCGGCGAAAATGATGGGCTTCGATCCCTTGAGCATCCGGTATATCAACTATGCCCACCAGCGGGGATTGGGCTGCGGCGACGTGAGGGAAATTCGCGTTGTGGGGGAGGATATCAGTACTGTGAACTGGAAATTCTCTGTCGGGGATAACGGTGCAAGCATGATCGGGGATTTGCTCTGGTTCAGTCCGTTGAAGCGTTTCCAGAGTTTGTTCTTCCGGACTCCCCTGGTTCATTTCTTTATTCTTGGATCGGAAGCCTACCACGATTATTACAGGTGGCCCTTCAGAGACAAACGGGTTTTCAAAAAGTGGCTCCGCAAGTCCCCCTGGGGCGAGCTCTTTCGCTCATACCCTCCCGCAGGAACCGATTGATGCGATTCAGACAAGCCTTCTCCTTCTCCCTCTCTCAGCGTTCTCACTACCCTTCCGTCGCCGCACGAACCCCATGACCCGCCGCTCTCGCGCAGAATTGTACTTGTTCTTCATCACATTTATCTGGGGGAGCACCTTCGTGACGACGAAGTATCTCCTTGAAGGGGTTTCACCGTTCCTCTACATCGCCATACGCTTCGGCCTCGCTGCGGTTCTTCTGGCGGTGATTTTTAGAAAAGAGATGAGTGGATTGAGTGTCGGGGCTGTAAAGAAGGGGGGTGTATTGGGGGGCTTCCTGGCGCTTGGGTTTATTCTCCAGACAATCGGCCTGCAATATACTTCTGCCTCCAAGTCGGCCTTTATCACCGGGATGCTCGTTGTCTTCACCCCCATCTGTCAATTGTTGATAGAACGACGTCCGCCCCGAAAGGGAAACGTGATCGGCGTGATCCTCGTGACAGTGGGATTGTACTTTCTGACATCGCCCGAGGGTTCGGAATTCAATATCGGCGATGCGCTGACCCTCGTCTGTGCCTTCTTGTTCGCGCTGTATATCGTGTACCTCGATATGTTCGGGAAGGAATACGAGCCGGCACAGCTTACCTTGATGCAGTTCGTCGTTGCGGCTCTCCTTGGCGCGGGCGGTGCTCTTGCTTTCGAGGATGTTGTCTTTACGCCGAGTCAGGAGTTTATGCTGGCAATACTCTATCTGGCCATCTTCGCGACGGTCATTGCCATTTACGTCCAGACACGCTTTCAGAAAGACACGACCCCAACCCGTAGCGCTGTGATTTTTTCGCTGGAGCCTGTCTTCGCTGCGGGTTTTGCTTTTCTTTTGTTGGACGAGAGACTTGGCCTGCTGGGAATGCTTGGCGGGGGATTGATCGTGGGGGGATTACTCGCTTCCGAATTGTCACCGGAGTGAAGAGGCGGCGAGACAGGGGGACATGAGTCACGACCCTGTACGACGTTTGCAGTTTTCTCAAATCAGAACCATCCGTATGGGCTGAACCGGTCTTTCCCATCAACCCGCCTGAAAGAATTCTCCCCGAATCATTCGCCTTCACACCGCTTCTGAGACACTGGAGAAGTTGAATTCTTTGACTCGCAATGCCGGTACGACAACATTGGGCGAGCGGGATTCCCGGGGTGGAACCCGCACGGACCTTGACATCGCGTCGATGTTTTTCAGAACAGAAATGGGACTGTCATTCCAACGGAAATTATTGACCGGGTAGGCGATTTTCCCGTTTTCTATCCAAAAGACTCCGTCCCGGGTGAGACCCGTAAGGAGCAGGGACCGGGGATCGACGGAGCGGATGTACCAGATGCTGGTGACGAGAACCCCCCGTTTCGTCGAGCGGATCAGATCCTCCAACGATCCGTCTCCTCCCTTGAAAATGAGATTCGAAGCGCCCGGTGTCGGTGTTGCCTTTTGTTTTTCTGCCCAGTAGCGCGTGTAGTTCAGGTTTGAAAGCACGCCGTCCTTAACCCATTCAATTCGTCGTTGAGGAAGCCCTCCGGCACCCCATCGTGATCCCGGAGCCTGTGGGTCCGTCGGATCGGAATAGATGTTCACGTTTCCGGGAAAAATCTGTTCTCCAAGCTTGTTCCCTCCTTCACGTCTCGAGAAAAAACTCCTCCCCTCGTCGGCATTTCTTGCATTGAGAGAAGAAACCATCCCCTGGAGAAGGTCGGCAACGCACGACGGCTCAAGGATGGTGACGTATTTTCCCGGAGCAAGTGGTTTTGGGTTTCTTGAGAGCGCGGCTTTCTCCACGGCAACCTTGGCGAGATCCCGGAACCGGAGATCAGCTGCCCGGTGGGATGCGGCCGAAACCCAACCAGATCCGTCGCCTTCGGGCGTGCGAACGGTCTCGGAGAAGTACAGTGATGTCGATTGGTGATATCCGAATAATCCTGCAGAGTTACCGAGTGCCGACCATCCGGCGTTGGATTGGAGAAATCCCGTCGCGACGAGATTGCGGTCCGTTGCCTGCCGGATACATTCTGCCGCGGCGTCGGCCATAAATGCCGGTCCGTTCTCCGCAATGCTGTTGTCGAATGCCCGGACCTCCAGGTATTGTTGCGGGCCCAGGGGGGGCATGAACTCTGGATCCTCCGGAGAAAGCCGGGCAAGCTCTTCGGATCTCCGAACACCTACCTGCACGGAGGCATCGTCGGTCTGATTCAGGCCGACCGTGCCGCTCTTCCTGCCGATAGTACTCCGGATGGAGATCGTCACATTTTCAGCGCTGCCGCTGGTGGAAGGAGCGTTGTTCGCATAGCGCAGGTGGGCAGTTGTGCCTCCGCCAAGGTTGACCTCCACGCTGTCCGCTTCTGACAGAGAGACAATCTTGGTTACGATGTGTCGCGCTTCTTGTTCCGAGTGCATGAGATGCGTTCCTTACACAGTACGAGCCGTGTTTAAGATATTGATCTTACGGAATCGGGCGGGGCAGCAGCCA
>DKJQ01000074.1:332-4461 GCA_002454845.1 Ignavibacteria bacterium UBA6688 | reverse complement strand
CGCAGGTCTGACTGCCGATGAGCTTGCCGATGAGTTCCGGAAAGCACAATACGTGGCAACCGACCAGGAGATTAAGACATTCAGTCAGATTACGAGCGAGGAAGGGCGGCGCGAATTCCTGGCAAAGTTTTGGGCTGACGTCGAACCGGGTCGGCTCGGTCGGCTCCCGATTACAAGGATGGCTTACCTGCACCGGATTACCGTCGCGAACCAGCGCTACACCGCCATGGGCAGGGAGGGGTGGAGGTCCGACCGTGGTCGCACCCTGGTCCTCTACGCCGAACCAGACGAGATCGAGCGCGTTCCGAGCAGTGATCAGAGCAAGCCGTACGAGATCTGGCATTTCTACGCAATCGAGAACGGGGTCGACTTTGTGTTTGTCGATCG
Source organism: Ignavibacteria bacterium UBA6688 (assembly GCA_002454845.1). GTDB lineage: Bacteria > Bacteroidota > Ignavibacteria > UBA10030 > UBA10030 > UBA6688. The sequence continues at coordinate 4,074 of DKJQ01000074.1, read as the reverse complement.
ATCCGGTTTTGGCGATTACATCCTGGTCCATTCAACGAAGCGGGGTGAGCTCCGGGATGATTCATGGCAACGCTACCTGCAATAGCATCCGTGTGGGTCCTCGGGGCCGGCCTCGCGGTTGCCGGTGTACCGGACACGGTCCTCGTGGAGGAAGCGACAGTGGGCTCCTTCCGTCATGCCACACGATTCGTGATCAGTCCGCAAGGCGGCTTCTACGTTGTCGACGAGGAAAATAATTCCCTTGTCTTCATCGACGGGAAGACTTCCAGGGTCACGACCATCGGCGGATATGGGTGGACCCCAGGATCCTTCGACAGACCAACTTCGGTTTCGACGGATGGCCTGAATGTGTATGTGACTGATGAGGCCAACCACCGTGTCCAGCGCTTCGACCGAAACCTCAACTTCATCTCCTCCCTCTCCACGCGTGATACCAGTGTGGTATCCGCCCGGTTTGGCTTCCCGGCAGGGGCCGCCCTTTCGCGCCAAGGGGACCTCTTCATTCTCGATGCGGAAAACATGCGGGTGGTGAAGTTCAACGCCCGGTCGCAATTTGAACGCTCGTTTGGCGGGATTGACCAGGAGCGGGGAAGGATACGCCAGCCGGTCAAGATTGTCGTCGCTCCGTCCGACCGGGTCTTTGTGCTGGAACCGGACCGCGTCCTGGAATACGATTTTGTCGGGAACCATATCAGAACGGCGGGGGAAGGGATTCTCCGCGGTGCGGTCGGCCTGGATGTTACAGACAACACCCTTCTTGTCGTGACTTCGGACACGCTGCATTGGTTTACTCTCTCCGGCCACTTCAGGCACAGTACCCCGGTGCGTTTTATCATTTCCAGCCTTCCTCTTACCCCGGTTCAGGACGTCATTGTTACCAGAGATCGTTTCTATATCTTAGGGAGGGAAAGGGTGCATGTGTTCAGGATGATGGAACAGGGAAGGTAGTTTCTCCGGCCATCTCCGGCGGGGTCACGCAATTTATGCCACAGTGTGGCGCTGAGCTTGTTTGACATTAGGCCCCTTTTCGTCTATTTTCTAAACCATCTTTTTCAATGTTTTTTCGAGGGAGGTAATGCTATGGCATCACGGAGCATCAACAAAGCGATCCTAATCGGCAACCTGGGGAAGGACCCCGAGCTTCGTTACACGAGTGCCGGTGTCGCAGTGGCAACGTTCAGCGTCGCAACCAACGAAAGTTGGAAGGACCAAGATGGAAATGTGCAGGAGCGGACGCAGTGGCATAATGTTGTTGCGTGGCGGAAGCTGGCCGAGATCTGCTCGGAATATCTCAAAAAGGGGAGCAAGCTCTACCTGGAGGGGCGAATCCAATACCGTAATTACGACGACAAAAACGGAGTGAAACGGTACGTGACGGAGATTGTGCTTGACCAGATGGTCATGCTGGACAGTCGGGGCGCTGGCGCCTCTTCTGCTTCTTCTTCAGAGGCGGATGCACCCCCCACGGCCGAGGAACCTGCGGGTGGTAAGGCGGACGACCTGCCGTTTTAGAAACTTGTTCAATAAATACCCCGCGAGCGGTTAGTGGATCATAACCAAAATCGGCGTTGAGGAACCAAATCACCGCCTTCTGGGGCAAGGCAATAACCCCGACCTTTAGGTCGGGGTCTTAGAAGCCCTGAACCCACTGGGGCTCTAGCCCCACAGATCCCTTGCTGAGATAGGATCTGGTACGTCGACCGCTCCGGTTCTTCAGAATTTCAAGCAAAGAGGAGCCGGAGGGCCGGAGGCCAGAACAATCAAAGTCATCCCAGCCGGAGGCCGCCAGCGTGCGACCACTAGGAGATGTGCCAACTCAGCGTTGGCCTGTATCCAAGAAGTGGCCTGCTACGCAGGCTTCATTAGTACGCCTCCGGCGGATCGCGTCAGCGATCCTCAAATCGGAACCAGCGTCTTATCAACAATGAATGCGTCGGCGATCCACCATTTAGGGAAGCATCGCCATTCCTTAAGATTTCAAGCAAAGAGGATACCCCCATGCGCCGCACCCTGCTCTTTGTTGTCGGCCTGCTGTTTGTGGTTTCGCCCATCGAAGCGGGTGGATCAAGACCCACCGTAAAATCGAAATATGGGATGGTGGTCTCATCCCACTATCTCGCCTCCGAGGTGGGGGTCGAAATCCTCAAAAAAGGTGGAAACGCCGTCGACGCCGCGATTGCAACGGGACTGGCACTCGCGGTTGTCCATCCTGCGGCAGGGAATATTGGCGGAGGCGGGTTCATGATCGTGTACAAGAACGACGGGACGGTTACATCATTTGATTTCCGCGAAAAAGCTCCTGCCGCCGCCCACGCGCGTATGTATGTGGACGCGGAGGGGAACTATATCAAGGATCTCAATCATGAAGGGTACCTTTCTGTTGGTGTGCCCGGTACGGTTGCCGGGTTCGACCTTGCATTGAAGAAGTTTGGCACGCGGCCGTGGAAAGTTCTCACCGCCCCGGCCATCCGCCTCGCAGAAGACGGGTTTCCGCTGAGCTGGTCGATGGCGGATGATTTCAAGTGGCTGAGAAGCGACTTTCTGCGCTATCCCGCCTCGGCGAAGGTTTTCCTGAAGAAAGATACCGTCCTCCACGAACCTGGTGCTCTTTGGAAGCAACCGGACCTGGCAAAGACGTTGAAACGGATTCGGCGCTCAGGGCGTGACGGCTTTTATAAAGGTGAGACCGCGAAACTTGTGGCCCTGGACATGAAACGAAACGGCGGCTTGATCACGGAAGCCGATCTGGCGGCCTACGAAGCGAATGAACGTGCTCCGGTGCGTGGAACCTATCGGGGATATGAGATTGTCTCAATGGCCCCGCCGAGTTCAGGGGGGGTTGCAGTGATCGAGATGCTCAACATCCTCGAGGGATTCGACCTTTCATCCTACGGTCACAACTCGGCGCAGTATATCCACGTGCTCACGGAGGCTATGAGACTAGCGTATGCCGACCGTGCACGGCATATCGGAGATCCGGATTTCAATCCCGACATCCCGGTTACCATGCTGACCTCCAAAGAACACGCTGAAAATGTACGGAAGACTATCAGCCTCAACCGGGCCTCGAAGAGCGATCTCGCCCCCTTCGCCGAAGCACACGAAAGCAGTGAGACGACTCACTACTCCGTCATCGATGCGGAGGGAAATGCGGTGGTCGTGACGTATACCCTGGAGTACGGCTACGGATCAAGGATTGTTGCCGACGGTCTTGGGTTCCTGTATAATAATGAGATGGGTGATTTCAATCCCGTCCCCGGTTTGACAGACAGCACCGGCAAGATCGGAACCACCCCGAACCGCGTCGCTCCCGGCAAACGCATGCTCTCCAGCATGACACCGACCATCGTTGCGAAGGATGGAAAGCCGTGGGTCCTGATCGGAACACCGGGCGGACGGACCATCATCAACACCGTCCTTCAGGTTATCCTGAATGTGGTGGATTTCAAAATGAACATGGCGGAAGCGATCGATGCTGGAAGGTTCCATCACCAGTGGTTCCCGGATGTCCTGCGAATCGAAAAGTACTCTACAACTCAGGATTCTCAGCGGTTCCTGGAAATGATGGGGCATCGCGTCGTTACGATCGGGGGTCAGGGAAGCGCGATGGGGATTTTGATCGATCCGGAGACCGGCGTCCGACACGGCTCCGCGGATCCTCGTGCCGCCGATGCGAGAGCAGTGGGGTACTAGTATCGCGTATCAGAAATACGTAGCATTAGTCCCACGAAGAGGATTCCCG
>DKJQ01000074.1:0-207 GCA_002454845.1 Ignavibacteria bacterium UBA6688 | reverse complement strand
ACAAATTTCCGATACACCACACGAGCGCGCAATCGGCTCCCGAACCTCCTTCAGGGGGAATCGCGCGTGATGCGGGGGAGAGGCCGGGGGTTGCGAGATAAAATATTTCCCCTTGACAACTGATGCGGACTTTTCTATATTAGCCTCAGTTGTAAGAGTTCGTTCTTTCTCAGATACGTTGTGGTGTCCCGTCATGACCTGTGGTCT
>DKJQ01000345.1 GCA_002454845.1 Ignavibacteria bacterium UBA6688 | reverse complement strand
GGGGGACGGCGGAGCATTTCCGCGTCCTTGGGAAGATCGATGCGCTCGTTGGGACACTTGGCAAAGCCATCGGCGGCGCTGCCGGCGGGTTTGTCAGCGGCTCCCGGGAACTGGTTGAATACCTCCGCCAAAAAGCCAGGACCTACGTGTTCTCTAACTCTCTTCCACCGGCCATCGTCACCGCAACGACCGCGGCATTTCAGTTGCTCACCAGGGATAAGACGATTGTCAAGCGTCTGCATGAAAACACCGCATACTTCAGAAAAGAAATCAAGGGGCTCGGATTCACGATTATCGAGGGGACCCACCCGATCGTCCCGATCATGCTCGGTGAAGCATCGGTGGCACAGGAGATGAGTGCTGCGCTACTCAAGGAAGGGGTCTACATCAAAGGTCTTTGGTTCCCAGTGGTCCCGCGCGGAGAGGCGAGGCTTCGTACGCAGATTTCGGCCGCGTTGCGCCGCAAGGATATCGACCGGGCCCTTGAGGCCTTCCGAAAGGTTGGTAAGAAAATGGGAATCGTCTCGTGATGGTCCGGTTGCCGGCTCGGTGAATCCCATGGGAAGTATTGCCTCACCCCCTCCGGGTGATCCCAGGCATCGGCAGAGTCCCCGGCCCGTGAAGGGCCGCCTGACATTTATCGATCTTCTCCGGGGTTGGGCTACACTGGTGATGATCGAAGTGCACGTCGTGAACGCGTTCCTCCTGCCGGCGGTGCGTGAGGCTGGATGGTTCGACGTCCTGAACTTCATCAACGGACTTGTTGCCCCGGCCTTCCTCTTTGTCTCCGGATTTGTCTTTGTGCTTGCCGCCGACCGGAAGCAGGAGGAGTTTCGTACATTCGGATTCGCGTTCTGGAAGCAACTCGGTCGTATCGGAGTAATCTGGTGCGTCGGGTACGCGTTGCATCTGCCGTTCTTTTCGTTGAAACGCGTTCTGAACGAAGCGACGCGTGCGGATTATCTGAGATTTTATCAGGCCGATATTTTGCACTGTATCGCTCTCGGGTTGTTGGTTCTCTTCCTTGTTCGACTCTTTTTCCATCAGGAAAAAATCTATCGGTTCTTCCTGGGAAGCGCGGCTGCCGTTGTTGTCCTTGGGGCTCCCCTGGTTTGGGAGATCGATTTCCTGAACCATCTCCCCGCTCCTCTGGCAGCGTATATGAACGGGCAGCACGCCTCGCAATTTCCGGTCTTCAACTGGCTTGGATTTATGTTGCTGGGCGGGTTGATGGCGTCGATCCATCGAACATGGAAAGAGACAGGCGGGGAGAGCACGTTCTTCAGGGCAGTTGCCTTGACGGGGGGAGGGTTGATTCTTGGAGGCTCTTTTTTGATGCAACTCCCGTTCGGACTTTCATATGGCTCCACGGCCATCAGGGCTGATCCCTTTTTCTTTTTGATACGATTCGGAATAATCCTCCTCCTGCTTGTCGGGTGTTGGTGGTACGGTGAGAGACGTCAGAGTGGAGATTCCTTTATTCTTGCCGTAAGTCGCGAATCGCTCCTGGTGTACGCTGTACATTTGCTCGTCATCTACGGTGATTTCTGGAACGGGAGAAGTCTTGCTTCCCTCTACGGTAAATCGCTGACGCTTGCCGAGTGTGCGCTTGCCACGACCGGCCTTGTCCTCGTCATGATCGCCCTTTCGAAAGGATGGGGAAGGCTGAAGCAGGTCTCGCCTGTCTCCGCCCGAAGGGTTTCTTTCGCCGTCGGGTTGTCCGCTCTCGTGTTGTTCCTGATCAGGGAAACGTAAGACCATGGAACTTATATTCCTCATCCTTCTCCTTGCCGTTGCCGGGCTCCTCGCAGTGGTTCTCATAAAACTGAGTGGTTCACGCGATCATGGATCGGCGCTTCTCGTCCAACAACAGCTTGAGGCTTTGCGGGGAGAGGTCAACCAAAGTTTGAAGAACACAGCGGATACCCTGGGTGGGTCGCTCAAGAGCACGCAGGATACGTTATTCCAGAGCCTGAAGATCACCACCGAGACGGTCAACCAGCAGCTCAATAATGTCACGAGCCAGTTAACCGGGGTTACGCAACAGTTACAAAACAACACCGGACAAATGGGATCGCGCCTCGATAATGCCGCCCGCGTGATCCAGGACGTGCAGGGCCAGCTCGGGGAGTTGGGGAAGGCCACTCAGGAAATCAAGGAACTGGGCCAGAGCGTTTCCAAGCTTGAGGAAATGCTGAAGGCCCCAAAACTCCGTGGGGGGTTGGGCGAACTGCTGCTGGAAGACCTGCTAAAACAAGTCTTGCCGGCTAATAACTACACGATGCAGTATCGCTTTCGTAGCGGCCAGGCGGTGGATGCGGTGGTCACGACTGCCGGGGGAATGGTGCCCGTCGATTCGAAATTCCCGCTGGAGAATTTTCAAAAAATGGTAGAAGCGAAGACCGAACAGGATAAGAAGACTGCCCTCCGCCTGTTCCGGACTGACGTGAAGAAGCATATCGACGCCATAGCGGAAAAATATATCCTGCCGGATGAAGGGACGTTTGATTTTGCCCTGATGTATATCCCTGCCGAGAATATTTATTACGAGACCATCATCAAAGACGAGTCGTATGCGGACGAGGACGGACTCTATTCCTATGCGGCAAAGAAGAGGGTGGTCCCCGTCTCCCCGAATAGCTTCTATGCCCACCTACGGGTGATTGCGTTGGGTTTGAAGGGACTGCAAATTGAGCGAAGCGCAAAGGAGATTTTTCAGAACCTCGAACGACTCGGAGGGGAATTGCAGAAGTTCTCAGGCCTCTTCGAAACCCTCGGCTCCCAACTCAACAATGCGAAGAACAATTATGACAAGGCGGACAAGCAGTTAAGCAGCCTTTCGGAAAAGTTCAGGACTATTCAGTCCATACCGGAGGCACAGACTCCGAAGCAGTTGGAGGAATGAACCGGGTTTCCGGGAGAAGTGTCCTGCAAAAAAACAAAAAGCCCTCCCGACATGTCGGGAGGGCTTTTT
>DKJQ01000270.1:1563-9878 GCA_002454845.1 Ignavibacteria bacterium UBA6688 | reverse complement strand
CACGCTTTCGCGTGCGTTAATAGGATGCCTCCGGCGGTTTTGGAAACCTGTCAGGTCTACAAAAGCTCTTTGAGTTTATCGAAGCCTGCGCGACTGACCTGAAGTTTCGTCCCGTCCTTCAGGATCGCGACCCGGCTATCCTTGGCATACAATTCGATTCGTGCGAGCCGTTCGATGTTGAGGATGAAGGAACGGTGGATCCGGACGAAGCGGCGCGGTTCCAGCAGGTTCTCCAACTCCGCAAGCCGTTGTTGCTTCAGGTGCGTCTTTCCCTCTGTTTTGATCGCGATGTAATCGTCCTGGGCCTCAATATAATCGATTTTTTCAACGGGAATCACGTGCACTTTCGAACCGTCGCGCACGAGCACCCGTTCGAGAGGGATGTCTTTCTTTCGGGCCGCGGCGATGACCTCTGCGAGAGGTTGTGATTTCCTGCGGCGGAGTTGCTCTCGCGCGAGCGCCAACGCCTGGTCGAAACGGTCTCGGGTGAAGGGTTTCAGGAGGTAGTCCACAGCGTGGACCTCAAAGGCCTTCAGCGCATACTGGTCAAACGCGGTCACGAAAATAACGGCAGGCTTGTGTTGCACCAACTCCAGCACTTCGAAGCCGTTCAGCTTCGGCATCTGGATGTCGAGGAACAGGAGGTCGGGGCTCAATTCGGTGATGGCCTTGACCGCCTCGAATCCGTTGGCGCAGTCTGCGACGATATCGATATCGTGGAAGCCGCTCAGATATTCTCGCACGATGGAACGTGCAAGATCCTCATCATCCACGATAACCGCTTTCAGGCGTTCTCCCTGTCGTTGCTTCATGCTTGTGTTGTTTCTTTTGCAGGAAACGAAATTTCAACGGTAAACATCCCGTCCCGCGCGAGCGTCACAAGGCGCGCCTCGGAATCGAACAAGGTCCGGAGCCGGCGGCGGACGTTCTCCATCCCGACACGAGTACCCTGGGCCTTCGGCCTGTCCGGGTCAACCGGGTTCCCGACGATGATTACCACCTCAGAGCCGCTCCGTTGGGTCCGCAGGGAAATCGTACCTCCTTCAATCATGTGGGCAATCCCGTGCCCGATCGCGTTCTCAACAAGCGGTTGGAGAAGAAGGGGAGGAATCATGCACTCGAGCGAAGCGTTATCGATCTGCATCTCAACGTTGAGCCGCTTTCCAAACCGAATCTTCTCGATCTCCAGAAAATTCCGGATCAAGCCGAGTTCATCCCTGAGCGGGATAAGCTCCATGGAGCCCAATTGCAGGCTCCGGCGAAAGAAGTCGGAGAGGAGGATGGTCATGGTGCGCGCGGCGGCCGGATCCTGTACCGTCAGCGCGCTGATCGAGTTCAGGCTGTTAAACAAAAAATGAGGATCGATCTGCGCCCGCAAGGCCCGCAACTCGGCTTCCTGCGCCAGGACGCGCATATCCATAGTCCGCCGCTCCGCCTCGCGCGATGCTTCAAAGGCGATGATCAGGTAGTGGACTGCGACAGCGAGGAGGTAAAGCACCACGCCGATACCGAAGAGGAGCCTTGCTTCGCCCGCTGTTCGCTCGCCGGACAAACCGGAATTCAGGCTTTGGTTCAACGCCCAGACCCATGCATTACAGAGGAGAATCCAGAGTGAACTGGAGAGTGATGCCGAGACTGCATAGACGCCCAGAAGTTTGAGAACGTTGGTCTTCTGCAATTGATACACACGGCAGAGCCACCAGGCCGAGAGACAGATGAACGCGTACACAAGCGATGCGGGGATCGCGAACGCGAGCGCGAACGTCCACCCCAGCTCGCCGGGAACGGCCACCAACGCCGCAATCAACAGGGCGATGACAAGCCAGGCGGCGAGGTAGACAAAGAGCTTTTCCCTGTCGGACAGGATTGGATGCACGGGTTATTTCCTGAACGGTTTGTTGGAAATCTCCGCCCCACCCATGATTGCATAGCCTCTAATGATGAGTCTCTTGTCCTCATCCTTCGGTCGGCGCGTATTGTCTTCGACTCCACCCATGATAGGCATGGCCTGAACGGAAACGGTCCAGCTCTCCGGCACCCGGAGATCGATCCCGCCCCAGAAGGCGAAAATCTCCAGCACTGCTTCCTTTCCTTTGATCGTGGCCCCCGTCAGGTCCAGCTCCACTCCTCCCATGATCGCCGTTGCCTCACCGCCTCGGAAATCACTCGAAGTATTCGAGCGTGTCAATCCCCCCATCATCACAAAATCGCGGATCTCAGAGTCCGTGTCCGTCTTGTCAGACGTCGCGGTGAAGATCCCTCCCTTCGCTTGGGTCCGGCTGACCGTCCGCCACATCATGCTGGCTCCCAGCATGATCAGGAATATCGGCCAGAGATCCCAGACCCGGAAGTCGATGATGTAGAGCTTCTCGAGCAAGAACACGGCACCGATTATTGTTATCACCAAACCCCATACCCGGGCCGGTACAGCTTCCGAACCCGTCATCTTGAAAAAGCCGTAGATGATCAGCAACACAGGCCAGTAGCGAAAGTAGTCACGAGCGTCGACAACATCGAGATTATCCAGCGTGAACATAACGCCGACGAAGATCACGAGCACGCCGAGGACAAACTGCGGACTGAATTTGAATTTACTCTCCATAACCGTTCTCCTGTGCAAATTGTTTGTGCGAGGGCTTCCCGCGCAGTTGTTTTATATATCCCTCCCAGAGGATGCCGATTCCCCATGCGACGATGATCATCGGCCACGTCTCGCGAAAGCTCAATCCCCAGACATGATTGAAGGAGACATGGAGCCAGCATCCGAGGAAGATCCACCAGACCCCGCTTCCAATGTTTAAGATCGATTCGGCCTGGACCAGCTTGTAGATCCCGATTGCGACGATGATCAGGGGCCAGGACCGCCAGATGGACTGGATTTCAAGAACGTCAAAATTGTGCAGTAACAACACCGTGCCGTACAAGATCAAAAGAAGCGAGAAGACGACTTGTCCTCCAAGTTTGACCCGTTGACTTTGTTTCATGCTTGCCTCCTGAGAATGTGTTCGCAACAAAGATACACGCGAACCCCGGATTTGTTACGGGCTATTCGGCGAACGGAGGAGGGAACTCGGTGAACGGAGGCACAAGATGCGGAAACGGCCTCTGCCGTCGCTATGCGTCTTGAAGATCTTTCATAGTGTCGATATCGATCTTCCCTTCGGGGAAGGGGATGGGGAACACGGCGTCGGGGTTTTCCTGAAGAATGCCCTGCGCGCCTGAGTGGCCGCGAAGCAGAAGCAGCCGGTCAAACAACGACCGTGAGAAGAGAGCAGGAACGCCCAGCGTTCCACCGTACTTGCACGCCACCATCTGCCTGCCTGAAACCGCGGAAGCGTTGGCAATCTTCTGCAGAAGCTCCCCCGTCACATGGGGCTGGTCACAGACGAGAAACAGCGCTGCGGTCATGGAAGAGGGGAGGGATTGGATTCCCGTCCTGATGGAAGACGCAATGCCCTCTTCCCAGAGGGGGTTCAACACGATTCGGACAGGGAAGTCCTCGATTTCCCTCTTCATCCTGTCCGCCTCGTAGCCGAGGAGGATGGTCGTTTCTGCACCGGCCACGGAAATGGCGGCCCGGGTCGTGCGGCGAAGAAGCGATTCCCCGTTATACGGGAGGAGTTGCTTCGGGGTGCCGAGTCTGGAAGACCGTCCGGCAGCAAGAATAAGGATGGCGATGGAAGAGGAGGTTTGCATACGGACAAAGAAGGCGGCAGGAAATGCCGCCCCCAGTCCTCCTGTTACGTTTACTTCACCAGCCGGGCGTTCAGCTTGATCTCTGCGCCGGTCAACAGTCTGGAGACCGGACAATTCTTCTTTGCGCCTTCAGCGAGTTCGAGAAACTTCGCTTCGTCGATCCCCGGCACAGTTCCCTCGCAATTGAGCTCGATGGTGGTGATGCTGAAGGCCTCGCCCACCTTTTCGAGATGGACCGTCGCCGTGGTCGCAACCCGTTGCGGGGTGAACCCGGCCTTGCCCAGGGCACCCGAAAAGGCCATGGAAAAACAACCGGCGTGCGCTGCTGCGATCAGTTCTTCGGGATTGGTCCCAGTTCCGCTTTCAAAACGGGAGACAAACGAATAGGGTCCTTCGTAATTGGCAAACTTCATGGATCCTTTTCCGCTTCGCAGATCCCCCTCCCAAACGGCATTGGCGCTTCGTGCTGGCATGGTGATTTCTCCTATGGTTCCTGGTTGAGACCGTTTGGCGCCCGTTCGTTCAACGGAGCCGCTATCCGGTCGTTCGTTGCGGTGAGTCTTTTTTAAAAAATCTTGCCACAGAGGCGCAGAGTTCACAGAGGACGATCGACGAAAAAAAATTGCTCCTCTTTGCGTTCTCTGCGGTGAACTTTTGTAATGGTTCAGTCTGATTTCAATTTTTCATCCGGTCCAGAATCTTTTCCATTTCATCGATCACACGGTTCATCTTCTTCATCGTCAGCTCGAACGGCTCAGAGGTGGTCATGTCGACTCCTGCTTTCTTGAGCAGGTTGATCGGGTAATCGGACCCGCCGGAGCCGATGAACTCCAGAAATCGTTGGGTAGCCTGCTTGTCGCCCGCGAGAACTTTTTCAGAAAGGGCGGCCGACGCCGTGAACGAGGTGGCATACTGGTAGACATAGAAATTATAGTAGAAGTGGGGGATGTACGCCCACTCCGATTTTATCTCATCATCCACGATACAGATCTTCTTATCGTGGCCGTAGTACTTCTTTGTGAGCTCTTCATAGATCTCATTGAAACGATCCCCTGTGAGGGCCTCGCCTTTTTCCGCCAGCTCGTGGATGCGGAGTTCGAATTCCGCGAATTGCGTCTGTCGGAAGACCGTTCCCTTGATTCCTTCGAGGTAGTTGCCAAGGAGTGAGAGCCGTGCCCCGTCGTCTTTGATCTCTTTCAACATCCTATCGATCAGAAGGGCCTCGTTAAACGTTGAGGCGACCTCGGCGACAAAGATCGAATAGTTAGCGGTGGCAAAGGGTTGATTCTTGTTCGAGTAGTAGCTGTGCATCGTGTGGCCGAGTTCGTGCGTCAATGTGCTCATGTCGTCGTACTTCCCGTTGTAGTTCATCAGGATGTACGGGTGGACATCGTACGCGGAGCCGTTGGAGTAGGCGCCGGAGCGTTTTCCCTCCGTCGGGTACATATCGATCCACCGCTCGCTGAACGACTTCCTGGATACGTTGATATAATCGTTCCCCAATGGAGTCAGCGACGCGAGGACGTTCTCTTGTGCTTGCTCGACCGTGTATTGCAGTTCCACCCCCTTGACAAGCGGGGCATACAGATCATAGTAATGGAGTTCATCCAACCCCATCATTCGTTTGCGCAAGTTGAGGTACCGGTGAAAGGTGGGGAGGTGCTTGTTTGTGTTCTCGACCAGCTTCTTATACACCTCCACAGGGATGTTGTTCCCGTCCAGGGCGCTCTCGAGAGTCGAGTTATATTTCCTGGCCCGCATGTAGAACATGTTTTTCTTGATCTCGGAATAGAGCTGGGTGCCGAGAGTGCGCCGGTAGTCGTTGATCCGCCCGAAGAATGCGGCGAAGACCTTTTTCCGATCCTCGCGGTTGGGCACGGTGCGATAAAGAGAGAAAGCGGCTTTATCCAGCTTGATCGTCTTCCCGTCGCTGAGGGTGACCTCCGGGTTGGGGAAATCGGCGTCAGAGAAGATCCCGTAAATGCTCTGCGCGGCATCGGACATCAGTCCCGCGTCCGCGATGATCTTTTCTTCGCCCTCTGTGCCGGTATGTGCCTGCCGCCGGAGAATATCAAAGAGATAGTGCCGATAAATCTCAAGCCCCTTTTCCTCGCGGAGGAAGCCCTCGACGGTGGCCCGGTCCATCTTCAAGATCTCCGGTTCGATGAACGCCGTCTTTGCGCCGAAATCGGCCCCGATGGTGCTCATCTCCTGTTGCATCGCCAGGTAGGAGGAGACGCGAGTGTCCTGATCGGAGTTCATGCTCGCATAGCTGTAGAGCCGACTGTACTCCTTGGTGAGCTCGGTCGTAATCTCCAGGCAACTCAGCAACTGGCCGGCAGAAAGGTTCAGCGTCCCTTTGAATTGTTCAATCCCCGCCAACTCGGAGACGAGACGTTCCTTCGACTGCTTCCACGCATCATCGGAGGGATACACGTGGGTGAGGTCCCACAGGTACTGCTTCTCGATCTTTGTCCGATCGCGTTCCTGTGTGTATGCGGAATACGCGGTGGCAAGCGATAACCCGACAACGGAGAGCGTGACTTTGGCCAACGGGTGCATAGGATCCCCTTTCGATACCATTACAACTCCTTCCGGTGAATGGATGCGCCTTCGAGGGTGAGCGGGTACAGCGAGGCCTAATGTACGACAGGAACGGTGAAACGGCAAGCACTTCGTGAACGAATCGGAAAAAGGAAAAAGGGGGGAGAGATCACCATCGGATGGGACGGACCGGGTGGCTGCCGGGATGACCGGGGCTAGGGATGGATCGGTCCGTCGTGGTTTTTCAGGGACCCGCCCCCGCGATGGGAAAGCGCAGCCTGGATTTCGGCGAGGATGGAAAGCGCGATCTCCTCCGGAGAGTCTGCCCCCACATCGAGCCCGATGGGTGCATGGATCCGGGCAACCTGTTCTTCCGTCGGATGGGATCCGCTCTCGCGTAGTTTCCGGAGAAGCAGCTCCGTCCGTTGTTTGGGTCCGAGCAGGCCAAGGTACCGCAGAGGGGTGGGAAGCATGTGCCTCAGTATTTCGAGGTCGTGCGAAAAGTTATGCGTCATGATGACCACGGCGCGGTCGGGGCTGGGTGCAAGTTCCGACGGATAATCCTCCGGGCGTGCGACCTTGAGCACATCCGCAGAGGGAAACCGTTCACGCGTTGCGAGGGCGGATCGATGGTCCACCACGGTAACGTGCCAGCCCAATTCCTTTGCCAGCCGGGCGACCGGCATTGCATCGGATCCGGCTCCGATGATGACCAGCGGAAGGGGAGGGGAAAGGAGCTCGATAAACGCTTCGACCGATCCATGAGTCAGGCGGTATTCCTTGTTCGCTGACCGACCGGAACGAAGAATCTCACGGCAATCTTCGAGTAACGCCGCCGTGAGGAAGGGTTCCCTGACGTCCTCGGTCACGGTCCCATCCTCCGAGAGCATCACGCGCGCGCCCAACTCGACCTTGATTTCCCCCTCAACCCTGAAAACGGTCGCCATCACACCCCTTCTTTGTCCACGAAGGCAGTGATGAAGGAATCGAAATTGAATGGCCCCCTGCGGGTGTGTCACCGGCTCCAGGAGCAGGTGCATGATCCCGTTGCATCCCTGGTTGAGTCCCCAGACGTCCGCATCGGAAACCATATCATAGACTGCAAGCTGGGCTTTGCCGTTCATGACATGGAGCTTCGCTTTTTCCAGTACCTCCCCTTCGAGGCATCCGCCGCTGATGGAACCGACCGTCCTTCCATCGTCCGTCATCAGCATCCGCGCCCCCGGGCGGCGATACGTGGACCCTTTGACTTTGACAACGGTCGCGAGGGCAAGTTTCGTCGGCGAGTGCTGGAGCGAATCGTAGATCTCAAGAATCTGGAGAAGTTCTCTCATATTCGACCATAGGTTCCGCGGAGGCATTGTGCACGAAACTCGCGAAAAAGAATTGAGTGTGCCTCATGACAGCAACGTAAAACAACCATGTCCCAACGGTGCCGGGTCTCTATCTCCAGAGCGCCAGGATGGCTCCGGAGATGACATAGGAGACCAGGACGTATCCCGAGTTGATAGCCCAGAGTACGACCGGACGTTGCATGAAATTGACGTCCCCATTATACGTCGGCGCCCCATGAAACCCGGCCCAGCAGATGAATCCGACCATGGCGCCAGTCTCCACGGTGGTTGCTCCCGCAAAGTTGACAATGTTCCCGAGCACGTAGCACGACATCAGGCCTAAAATGAATCCCCTCACATAGACCGTAGCATTGGAGGCCTTTTTCAATTCCTCCTCGGTCTTGCCGATCAGCTGCATCCATCTCTTTGCAAAGAGGGCGGGAGAGTACCAGAGACCTCCCAACATGAACATCAAGATACCGCAGACGAGTACGGCAAAGTAATTCACCTGCATGATTCCCATGGCAAAACCTCCCTACGATAAGTGATGTGGACGTGGAACAGACATCGTGTGAGGAAGATGAGACAATCGCTTATTCCCTGATCACGGACAGCCGGCTATTCTCCACGCTGTAGTGCATGGGTGCAACCATAATGTTCGGGTATCGGAGCCGAAGACGTTTAGTCTCGCTCAGAATAAAATCGACCTCGTTGCCGATCTCAAACATCGGGGCGAATTGC
>DKJQ01000270.1:0-1473 GCA_002454845.1 Ignavibacteria bacterium UBA6688 | reverse complement strand
CCGTCGATGAACTGCGCTTTTCTTGCGATGAGGTTCACCATGCCGCAGTTCGAATGGCCAATCAGCGCGATGTGGCGAACCCCCCCGACAGCGATCGCGTACGACACCTTGAATTCGCTATAGCGAAGATTAGCTCCTCCGGAACGGATAATGAACGAAAAATTGTCCGGAGTGCGGAGGTGCTTCCTGTTGTCCATGCACATGCCGATCAGAAGTCTTGCCGAGGCATACGGTTCAAACGGCCGGTCGAGATTGTGATACTCCAGGAGCAAGCCGATCGGTGTCGAGCGATATTCGGATGGAATTTGATCGATGGAATCGATCGAAAGAAGACGGCGCATGGGGATGCTAAAAGCCTGTGGATGTGGGGGTCATTTCAGTGCCCCACCAATAAACAGCAATGCTGTCAAAGATGCAAATGGGGAATATCTCCCATCGCGAGAAGGGGAGCTCCGAGAAAGGCGATTACCCAATTTCCTTTTTCCATGTCGGATAGCGTCTGAGCACTTCCTCCGGAGCATACGTGTACCACGCGTACCCGGTCCTTCTCTCACGTTCGACCTCGGCCATGGAATAGAGCCGTTTCCCTTTCCGGTCGCTGAAGAGCGGTTTTCCGGTGCCGAGCTCATAAAACCTTGCCCACATGGCTGGGGCATGTGGATCCTGAACCACGACCTTGTCACTACGGCTCTTGTGATAGATGAATTGTTCCGCCGGGGCCTCGATTTCCTCGACTCTTATTCCCACGATCCGTGAACTCCGAAACCACTGCACTGCAGCCTCCACCGCCGCAACGATCCCTGGAGTGGGATTCCGTATGCTCATCAGGAACAACGCGACCTCGGCCCCTTCCTGGCCGCTGATCGAAGGCAACTCATAAATCCTCGCTTCACGGGGGCGGAAGTCGATATTGTCGTGCTGCTGGCACCAGGCTGTCAGGAGCCCCTTCTCCCGGATCTGGCATCGGAGAATGGAATCCATGCCTCGTCTGAAAGCCTCCCCAACCTTCGTCCTGAGTTCCTCTTCCACGAAGTCATACTGGGGCTCTTTCTCGACAATATTTTGCAGAGTCTTCATGACACCGATCATCGCCCCATCGTTAAACGTGATGTACTTCCGATACCCGGAGGTGTCGGGAAAAAACTGAGGCCAGCCGCCGTTGGCGTACTGGGCGGAAAGGATGTACTGTATTCCACGAAGGCAAGCCGCACGGTAGCGATCGTCCGAGGTGATGGCGAATGCCTTTGCGAGATACTCGACCTGCGTGTAGGTTGCTCCGTTGTCGAATCCCGTGTTGAGATCATTCTGCGCCCTTGAAACAGCCTCCCGTTGTTCCGCTGTCAGGGTGGCGAGCATGTCGTAATTCTTCGGCCATCCTCCGTTCGATTTCTGGAAAAGGAGAATGTTATCCGCGATCATCCCGATGTCGGCAGGCGTGTATCGTTGTTGGTCCTCGACAGGATCGATGACACG
>DKJQ01000386.1 GCA_002454845.1 Ignavibacteria bacterium UBA6688 | reverse complement strand
GCTGAAGAGCACAAAAACAGTAAAGATTTCCAACCTGCCTACCAGCATGCAGAAGGCAAGAATCCACTTCCCGGCCTCTGAGACGTGAGCGTAGTTGTCGATCGGTCCCACCGACCCGAGCGCCGGGCCAACATTTCCAAGCGCCGATGCAACGGAACCGATCGCGCTCAGCAGATCGAGACCGACGGCTGTCATTGCAAGCGACGCGATGACGAAGATCGTTATATAGAGAACAAAGAAAGCCATAATCTCACCGATGATCCCTGACGAAACGCTGTGTCCATTGAATCTGACCGGCATGATCGCTTTCGGGTGAATCGCTCGTTTGATTTCCACCAGACCGTTTTTCAATAAGAGCATCACCCGCACGATTTTCATCCCTCCCGCCGTCGATCCCGCGGACCCACCGTTAAACATCAGCAGTAAGAGGGTCAGTTGCGCCATCGGAACCCATAGCTCATAATCCGCCGTTACGTAACCGGTTGTCGTGATGATGGAAACAACCTGGAACAAGGAGATCCGGATTCGTTCCTCCCATGACTCAGCCGCCCCGGAGGGGAGAACTATCATGATGATCACCGAGGCGACGAGGACAGTCAATGTATAGAAGACGAATTCATTATCCCGGGCATACGAATTCCATTCACCGCGCAGCGCGCGAAAGTGGAGCGTAAAGCTGGTTCCTGCGATGAACATGAACGTGATGATCACATACTGCAGAAAGGGCGAGTCATAGTAAGCAATACTGGCATTCTTCGTGGAGTACCCTCCGGTTGCAACCGTTCCATACGAATGGCAGAGCGCGTCGAAGAACGTCATGCCGCCATACCAAAGCAGGCCGGTCTGGACCACCGTCATCACAATATAGACTCCCCAGAGAATCTTCGCTGTCCCGCTGACGCGCGGACTCAGCTTGTCAACGACGATTCCCGGAGCCTCTGCCTTGAACAACTCCATTCCCCCGACACCGAGGAGTGGAAGAATGGCCACGGACAAAAGGATAATTCCCATGCCCCCAATCCAGTGTGTGAAACTACGCCAGTACAGGACGCCGTGCGGGAGCGATTCAACGTCGGTGAGAATCGATGCGCCGGTTGTTGTCAATCCGGAAATCGATTCGAAGTACGCGTCGGTGAACACCGGAATGGCATCAGAGAGGTAGAAGGGAAGACTTCCAAAGAGCGCGATGGAAGCCCATCCCAGCGTGACGATCGCAAATCCCTCGCGGACACGCAATTCTCCTTCGAATCTCCGGAACGTAAGCCAGATCACCCCCCCTGTGAGCATCGTTATCAAAGAGGAATGGAGAATCGGCGTGACATCGGTGTCACCAAAATAAAGGGAGAATGGAAGCGCTGTCAACATCAACGCTCCAACGATCGCGATCAGGAAGCCAAGGACACTGAGAACCGGTTTAATGCGCATAGGAGTCAGCTGAAGAATTTTTCAAACTCTTTGATGGCCCCCGGCAGGATGAAGACCGTGATGCGATCCTCGTCGTCCCCACCGGAATGGCGAGGCTGTCATCGCTTTCGTCGACCATGCCGTTCCAGGATAACAAGTGACTTGCGTTATTGGCCCCTTTTCGTGGACCGTTCCTTCACCATTCTCGCCCATCGCCAGCCGGGCATTCTCACCTTTTCCAGAACGCTGAACTGAAAAGCACAAAGACTGTATAGATTTCCAGGCGGCCAAGCAGCATGCAACTACTCAGAACCCATTTCGCCAGATCGGAGAGATGGGCAAAGTTGGCCATCGGCCCTACCGTTCCCAATCCCGGACCAACGTTCGCCATGGCGCTGGCGATGGCGCTCATGGAAGTTACAATATCGAGCCCCGTGGCCGTCAGGAGTATGGTGGAGGTGGCGAAGGTGACGAGATAGAGGATGATGAATCCTGCAACAGTGAAAAGAATTTCCTGATCCACCGTCTTCCCTCCAAGCCGCACGTTGGCCACCACCTTGGGATGCGCAATCTTTTTGAGCTCGTTCGCGGCTGTTTTCAACAAGATGAGCACACGAATGGTTTTCATTCCTCCCCCCGTGGAGCCGCCACAGGCACCGGGGAACATCAGGAACAGCAAAACCACTTGTGCAAGGGGAGCCCAGATGGCGAAATCAGCCGTTGCAAAACCGGTGCAGGTCATGACCGAAATAATGTTAAACGCGACATAACGAAGCGACTTCAGATAGTCCCCTCCGAAGGACGACTCCCCTATGACTGCGGTCACGACCAAGACCGCGACACCGAGAGTCCCGAGAAAAAATTTGAATTCAGTGTCTCTGAAATAATCCGCAAATCTCCCCTTCAGCGCACCAAAATGGAGGGCGAAATTTGTTCCTCCCACAAACATAAAGAACATCACAACACAATCAATATAGACCGAGTTATAATGGGCAATACTTGCGTTCTTCGTTGAAAAACCTCCGGTCGAAATCGTCGCAAACGCGTGGCAGACGGCATCGAACAGGGGCATGTCCCCCACGACCAGCAATACCACTTGTGAAACGGTAAGGAGGACGTACAACCCCCAGAGCAATCGCGCCGTCTCGGCCACACGAGGGGTGAGTTTATCCTTCGTCGGTCCCGCTACCTCCGCCTTAAACAATTGCATACCCCCGATACCCAACAGGGGGAGGATGGCCAGCGAGAGGACAATAATACCCATCCCTCCGAGCCAGTGCGTCAGCATGCGCCAGTAGAGAAGGCCATTCGGGAACGCTTCAACATCCGTGAGAATGGAAGCACCCGTCGTGGTGAACCCGGAGACAGTTTCGTAGTACGCATCGGTGAAGGAAGGGATGGCTCCTGAAAAAAGGTACGGCAGGCTCCCAAACAAGGGGACGACCATCCATCCGAAGGTGACGATCGCAAACCCCTCGCGTACGCGCAGTTCGCCCGCTTCCCGCTCGCGAAAGACAAACCAGAGCAGCAGTCCGGAGATGACCGTACAAATCGAAGCAAGGAGGATCGGCAGGGCGTCCGTCCCGCCAAAGTACAGGGAAACGGGGTATGCCGTGAGCATTGCGAGCCCCACAGCAAAAACCAGGAAGCCGAGAACCGTCAGGATGGGTTTCAGGCGCATGGGAGATCAGCTAAAAAATTTTTCGACCTCCTTGATGGCTTTGGGAAGTGAAAAAACGACAACACGATCCTGTGGGCTGATGCGGGTTGACCCGACGGGGATTGATACCCTCTCGCCTTGAATCACGCACCCGATGATTGCCCCGTCGGGGAATTTCAGGTCTTTCAAGGGACGCTTGGTGACACTGGACCCCTTCTGAGCGACCATCTCGATCACTTCCGCGTCGACGCCGTGCAACGTCGCAACGGATACGATCTCCCCTTTGCGGACGAACTTCAGGATCGCCGTGGCGGCGGAGAGCTTCTTGTTAATGAGCGCATCAATACCGATGGTGTTCGCTAACGGGATATAGTCGAGCTTCTCGACGTGGGCGATGATTTTTTTGACGCCGAGGTGCTTCGCCATCAGGCAGGAGATGATATTATCCTCTTCATCCCGTGTTACGGCGATGTAGGCATCCATGTCCATGATACCCTCCGTAGCCAGCAGGTCGATATCTTTTCCCTCTCCGTGGATCACCATGGTTTTGGTCAACGTATCCGCAAGCTTGAGGGATTCCTCCTTGCCCGACTCGATAAGTTTGACAGAAATCTCCCCCTCCAACTCCTCTGCAACATGTTGCCCCATCCGCCCTCCTCCCAGGATGATGATCTTTTCCAGCTTCGCCGTATCCTTGCCGGAAAGCTTCAGCATTTCCTGCACGTACTGCGTCTTGGCGATCACAAACGCCTGGTCTCCTTTCCGGAACATTTCGTCCGCGGAGGGAATAATGGTCCGGAGCCCGCGATGGATTGCAACCGCGCGAAACGGCACTTCATCGTACTCCGACACAACGTCGCGGAGCGTCTTGTTGATAAGCGGACTCTCCTGGTCGATCTTGATGCCGATGATCTGGATCCTCCCCTCGGCAAATTCGAGCACGTCGGTGGCCGCAGAACGCCGGATAAGCCGCACGATCTCCTGCGCTGCAAGCCCCTCAGGATAAACCACGAGATCGATGCCGAAGTCGCGGGGACTGAACGGACCCTCGGAGAACAGGAACTCGGGGTCGCTGACACGGATGATTTTCTTCCGGGTCCCCAGCTTGTGGGCGAGGATGCATGAGGTGAAATTCACTTCGTCAATCGACGTCACCGCAATCAGCATATCGGCCCCCGGCGCACCGGCTTTCTGAAGCGTACCGACACGACTTCCGCTTCCCTCAAGGGTCATGACATCGAGGGCATCGGACACCCGCGCCAATCGCTCCTCGCTCTTGTCGATCACGATGATATCGTGGCGTTCCTGTGAAAGAATCTTTGCCAGATGGAAACCGACTTCCCCGGCACCGACAATAATGATCTTCATATGCGTTTCTTGAAATGGTTGTTATGGAATCCGCTGCTCATGGAGTTTCACCAGCCGTCCCCGTTCTCCCGCTACATCCCCCCGACCACCCAGGTCAGGGCCGAAAGCGCAGCCGTTTCGGACCGCAACCGCCGCGGTCCCAGTGAGATGGGAACGAACCCGCGGTCCGATGCCTGCGCAAGCTCCTCGTCCGTAAATCCCCCTTCCGGACCGATCATGATCAATACCGACTTCGCCTGGGTGTGGTGTTTCAACACGGACCCGACAAAATGCGATTGCTCGGTCTTTTCGTGCGGAATCAACCGCAGACCGTACTCTGCTGCGTTATTCACCACCGCTTCAAAAGACGAGAGCATGGAAACGTTCGGCAGATACGAACGTCCGCATTGCTTCATGGCTGACAGAGCAATCTTTTCGAGGCGCGCGTGCTTTTCATGGCCCGGGATGGTCCGCTCACACGTCATGGGGATAATGGCACGAACGCCCAACTCGGTCCCCTTCTCCACGAGAAAATCGATGCGGGCGGGGTTCTTGAGCAGCGAGACCGCAATCGTCACATGGACCTTCGGCTCGTTCACTCCTCGCTGCACATTGAGTATTTCACACTCTGCTTCTCCCTCCCTCAATGCATGAATCACCGCTTCAAACTGTGTGTCCTTTCCGTCGGTCACCATAACGTGGTCACCGACCCGTTTGCGGAGAACGCGTACGAGATGTTTATTCTCATCCCCCCGGATGACCAGAACCGGCCCCTGAACATCCGACGGATCGACGTAAAAGTAATCCATGCCCTGGTGTGGTGTATCGGAAATTTGTTTAGAACCTATCTCAAAAACCCC
>DKJQ01000031.1:342-10328 GCA_002454845.1 Ignavibacteria bacterium UBA6688 | reverse complement strand
CAGAAGTGTTTGCGTACAAAGTGAGGGTTGTATTTCAGAACGGGACATATTCAGATTCTGAGATGATTAAGACGCCGAGGCCGAGCGGCACAACCAACATAGGTCGGCGCACTTGGGGCAGTATCAAGGCACTCTTCCGTTGATGTTTGGAGGAGAACGATTGTTTCCTGAAGCGATACTTGTATCGCTTTTTTTGTTTGTGGAGGTCTATGAGGTTTCCGCGGCTGATCCTGGCTTCGCAATCACCCCGCCGTCGATTGCTTCTGAAACAAATTGGGCTTAGGTTCACCGTACGTCCGAGCAAGGTCGAGGAGGTATTCTCGTCACGCGAATCTCCGCGAAGCAACGCGAGACGCATAGCCCTGGAAAAAGCACGTGAGGTCGCACGGAACGTATCCCATGGTATCGTCGTTGCAGCGGACACGATCGTGGTGGTCGACGACAAGATCCTCGGAAAACCGCGGACGAAGAAGGAGGCGCGGGCCATGCTGATGAAGTTGAGCGGGAGGGAGCATATCGTCTATACGGGGTTTGCCCTGGTGGATGCGCGATCGGGGAGGTCCATGGCCGGTGTTGAAAGAACGAGGGTCCGGTTCCGGAGGCTCGACCCCAAGGAGGTGGCCGGATACGTCGGATCCGGAGCCCCGATGGATAAAGCCGGGGCATATGGAATACAGGATGATTACGGCGCTGTCTTTGTCGAGAAGGTCGACGGTTGTTTCTATAATGTCGTTGGATTCCCTCTTGCCCGTTTTTACAGCACGTTAACGGAGTTCATCAGGTTGCTTGAGAAACGCGTCTGAAAGGTCTGAAAGAAGTATGGATCGAAAAATTCGTGTACTGGTTGCGAAGGCCGGCCTGGACGGTCATGATCGGGGGGCGAAGGTCGTTGCTGCGGCCCTTCGTGATGCGGGCATGGAGGTGATTTACACGGGACTTCGCAAAACGCCGGAGATGATCGTGGAAGCCGCTTTGCAGGAGGACGTCGATGCCATCGGCATCAGCCTGTTGAGCGGGGCGCATATGACGATCTTTCCGAAAGTGCGGCAGTTAATGACGGAAAAGGGACTCACCGATGTTCTGTTGTTCGGCGGCGGGATTATTCCCCAGAGCGATATTGATGTCTTGAAGAAGAACGGGGTCGGTCAATTGTTTACTCCCGGTGCCTCAACGATTGAGATTGTCAAATACATCCGCACCTGGGCCGGCGAACATAGGCGGGAGAACGAGTTGGCCTGAGGAGAGCAGTGTCGGGAAGATGAAGAAACAGAAAGCCCGTTCCGGGATCCGGAACGGGCTTTTTTGCTTTTTGAGAGTTGGCTCAGGCTTTCTTGATGACGTTAATCGCCTGAAGACCTTTGGCGCCCTGTTCAACTTCGAATTCTACATTCTCCCCCTCTTTGAGGGTCTTGTAGCCGTCGCCGCTGATGGACTTATAATGCACGAACACGTCTTCACCGGTGCTCCGCTTGATGAAGCCATACCCTTTGGCATTATTGAACCATTTAACAGTACCCTGTTCCATAAGGTACCTTCATCCTTATAGTGTTGAACATGCACACCATATTTGTCTCTCAAAAACGAAAGGCGGGAGGAACATGTCCCGGTCTCTCATTGTGGAGCCTGGAAAGCTTCTCCGCGGGAACAGCATGCGTCCGAAAACGGAGACGGTGCCAAAACTGGTGCGAAACAAAAACGGTGTTGGTGGATTACAGCGCGAGTATAGCACTTGTTGAATAAAAAAGCAAGCAACGGTCCGGGGCAGGATCACCCCGGCTCTTGCTCGTCGTCCAGCCAGATTCCGAACTGTGAAGATTCCTGTTCCTCCTCCGAGGGCTGATCAACGGAACCCTCAAATTTATTGATAATTGTGATCCCCTCGGGGGAAAAGCCGAAGAGGTCCTCAGCCGAAAAAATTCGTTTCCAGTCTTCTGGCTCAAAGAAAACCTCGAATTTCGCGGAGGCCTCGTCGAGCCGGTCCAGGTAATAGGCTGTGTTCTCATCGGGGAAATTGGGATCCCATTCTTCCGCGAGTTTGCAATTGTCGATGATCTTCACGCCTGCTGTTCCTCCGGTAACATAGTAGGAGATCTTGTCGCCGGACCGGAAGGCAAGGCCGGCTCGCCTCGCAACTTCGTATGCCGCCGAAGGCTTGCGCTTCTCCTCCTGGATTTCAAGCGTGTACCGTTCTAACGAATCGTGGAGTGTTTCTGTACGGGCAAAATCCAGAACGGCCCAGTTGTGACCGATGATGTCCTTCCTGAACGAACTATAGAGGTTGTGCAGCGCTTCGATATCTTCCTGGAGGATCCTGCTGATGCACAGGTGAAGATAACTCTTTGCAAACCGCTCGAGGCTTCTTGAAATGAGCGCGCTTCCTTTGATGGAAAGCCGGTCGTTAAAATCAAGAAGGGCGTAGTTCTTCTTCTTGTAGCTCAGCATCTTCTTGTACCGTCCCGCCAATACGAGATTGATCCCCTCGGGCAACGAGGACCCTATCTTCTGTACGAAGATTTCCTCCTGTTCAGGCCCGCGAACATTGTCGGGGGGAATGAAGAACAACCCGTCCGTGTCCACCTCGATGACGCGGCCGTTATACAATTCCACCTGCCGAAGAATGGTCCGGATATACTCCTGGCCCGAGGTGGTCACCTCGTCAGCCCGTTCAAAATCATTGAAGAGCCCGCGTGCGTAGCCGAGATATCCGTAGAAGGAGTTGATCAGAATCTTCAGCGATGACTGGAGGGCATCGTAGGTTGCGCGCGTCGACTCTTTTTTGGCCTGCTGCATGGCCCGTTTTGCATCGAGCCGCTTGGTCGTCAGGTCGCGGAGGAGCACTTGAAAGATGCCGAGCGAATCGGAGGAGGGTTTGATGGCTTTGCTCAGCATGACGGAGGGATAGAGAGACTCGATATCAGCATGGAGCACGTTCTGTAACAGTCCCGTCTGGAAGACGTCCGTATATCCACCGGATGTTTGAGTTCCTCCTTGCGGTTTGGGGACGGAATGCTTCTGCCTGATGTATTCCCGGAGCAGGAGGGATTCGATCTTGATAGCCGATCCTGTCCTGCAGATGGTCCCGTAGGAAAGTGGGCACATCTGCGTCATGAAGAAGTAACTGGGGGAAAGGCGGTCGCTGATCGCGCGGGTTTCCCGCACTTCCTGGAGCGAGAAATCACACACCCGTCCGGGATCCTCGGTCCATATCGAGGCAACTTTTTCAGGAGGAACCAAGATCCGCTGTTGGCTCGAGACTCCGAAATGAGCGGACAGATGGTGGAGGCTGAATCCCTCCAGGGTACGTTTCGAAAAATCGTATGTCTGTGCGAGCGTAAAGGTGTCGACGAGGTGCCGTCCCGGCACCTCAAAGAAAGCGTTTTCGAACTCACGGTCAACCGGTGTGCCGCGGGGGGTGGAGGTCCTGATCACGGATCCATCGCGCCCGATCATGCACTCGATCCCATGCAACTCAAAACGTTTCAAAAGGTAGGGGAGGATATGTTGAAACAGGGAGTGCCCTTCAAGAACATCGGGGTCTCGCTCGTGGATCAAACGGAGGAGCTCGGTCAGCATTTCTGCTTCGGAGTCCTTGCGTCCATGGAGGACTTTTTCCCATCCGGTGGAATCGCTGAGCCCGATGGCGATGATGCGGTCCTCTGTTTTGCCGGGGTTGCCGGGTTTTCCTCCTTTCCCCAAAGCCTGGATGCTTATCTGCAGGCGACGGAGTTCCGCGATCGCCATGCCTTTGAACATCGTTGTGCCGGATTGCATGAGGAACTGCGTAACCGGGTCGGGTCGGAGGAGGAGGATATCTGACTCGGTGTAGGAACTGACCCGGCGAAGGGAGGTTTTGTTGTAGCGGGCGAGAATGAACCGGACCGCTTCCCACATGTCGTTCCACCGTGTGAACGCAACGAGGGTCCGATAAAAGTTTGTTCCCGCCAGTTCCTTCAGCCAGAATCGTTTTGGGAAACCGTCTATCAGGCTGGCGGTGGAGAGAAAGAAAAACGGGAAGAACTCCACGTCCGCGTGAGAGATCTTCCCGCTTTCACGGGTGTACAGCCGGAGATGCTGCTCATCCAGTTGCTGGACGCCCACAATGCCCGGCGTTTCATTCTGACCATAGAGTACGACATCCATCCGGCACTACTTCTTCTTCATCTCGACGTTCAAGAAAGGCTTGAGAAGGTCGATCGGGACCGGGAAGATGGTGGTGGAGTTGTTCTCGGTCGCGATCTCCCGAAGCGTTTGGAGGTACCGAAGGGTCAAGGCGCTCGGTTGGTCGCTCAGAATTTTTGCCGCATCGGCCAGACGCTGTGAGGCCTGGAACTCGCCTTCTGCGGCAATGATTTTCGATCTGCGTTCTCGTTCCGCCTCTGCCTGTTTGGCCATGGCTCGTTGCATTTCCTGCGGCAGGTCGATGTGCTTCACCTCGACGTTGGAGACCTTGATGCCCCACGGTTCAGTCTGGTGATCGATGATCTTCTGCAGCTGTGCGTTGATCTTGTCGCGTTCCGCAAGAAGGTCGTCCAGTTCGGATTGACCGAGAACGCTTCGCAAGGTCGTCTGCGACAACTGCGATGTCGCGAAGAGGAAGTTCTCGACCTCCACGATGGCTTTGTCGGGCTGGACAACCCTGAAATAGATGACGGCATTGACCTTGAGTGACACGTTATCTTTGGTGATGATATCCTGCGGCGGCACATCCATGACAACGGTACGAAGGCTGACTTTGACCATCTTATCGATGAACGGCCAGAGAATGATGAGGCCGGGGCCTTTCACACCGACGAACCGTCCAAGCCGGAAGACCACGCCGCGCTCGTACTCCCGGAGGATCCTGACCGCATTGGCAAGGATGATGGCAAGCAGAATGATGCCGCCGACGATGAACGATTGGAAAAGTTGCATGGGAATCCCTTTCAGTGATAGGTTCCTACCGGACCTCTTCGACCGTGAGCGTCAGGCCATGAATTTTTGTCACCCGCACTCTTGCTCCTTTTTTTATCGGTCCGGAGGTTGATTGAGCATTCCAGATTTCGCCATGGACCCGAACGCTTCCCCCGGAAGTGATCGCGGTCATGGCTTCACCGACTTCCTCGATGATTCCCTCACTCCCGGTTGTCGGTTTTCGTCGCTGTGCCTTCAGTCCAAGCCCGATGATAAACGAGAAGAAAATCAAGGTGAGGGCCGTCGAAGTGATGATAACGGACCAGGAAATTTCGATGAATTCAAGCCCCGAGTCGGTCCGGATAAGCATCATCGACCCCAGGAGAAGGGAGACCACACCCCCCACGCTCAGAAGTCCGTAGCTTGTGATTTTGATCTCGGCGATGAACAGGATAATGGCAAACACGATCAGCGCAAAACCCGCGTAATTAATAGGCAGGGTGTGAAGCGAATAGAATGCAAGGATGAGGCTGATGACACCGACCACACCGGGGAGCATGGAACCCGGGTTGTACAACTCAAAGAGTAGCCCGTAGATGCCGATCATGAACAGGATGTAGGCTATGTTGGGATCGCTCAACGTGTCGAGCAATCGTTCCACGGTCCCCATCTCGACCTGCTCGATAGTCGCACCGGCTGTTTCGAGGATAACCGTTCCCGACAAGACGCGAACTTCCCTGCCGTCGATCCGGACAAGAAGGGAGTCCATGGATTCGGCGATGAGGTCGATCACCCGCAACTTCAGCGCTTCGGTCTCGGTGATGGAGACACTGTTTCGTACGGCCTCCTCAGCCCAGGCGAGATTTCTGTTTCTTTTTTCCGCAATCGTTCGAATGAAGGCTGCTGCATCGTTTGTCGCCTTTTCGCTCATGACGGAATCCTGCCCTCCCTGCATCGAGACGGGATGGGCGGCGCCGATGTTCGTCCCGGGAGCCATGGCGGCGATATGAGCCGCGAGCGTGATGAAGACCCCCGCTGAGCCGGCGTGTCCTCCGCCGGGCGCAACGTAGACGACAATGGGGACGGGGGACTCAAGAATGTCGCTGACAATGACACGTGTTGACTTCAGGAGACCGCCGGGGGTGTTCAGTTGGATGATGAGGCATTGGGCACCGGATTCCTTGGCCTGTCGGATGGTGTTGTGAATGAACTCCGCTGCCGCAGGATTAATGGAGCCGTCTATCTTGATCGCGAGGACAGATTGGGGATGTAACCGCTGGGGACCGAAGAGGAGGAGAATCAGCAAGAGCAGAAAAGGATGGCGTTTCATGGGAACGCTCCTTGCTTGAGAAAAACGGGACGCCGGGACATCGGCAAAAATGGCGCCAGAGTTCGATACGATTGCGGTCAAGTGCGCTCCTTCGGAGCATCGTCGACCCGTCAGTGACGCTGCATGTCCGCCAAACGAAGTCCCGCGTTTTGCGGAAAGCAGTTTTGCGGAGAGGGTGGGATTCGAACCCACGATACCCTTGCGGGTATACCACCTTTCCAGGGTGGCCAATTCAACCACTCTTGCACCTCTCCGGGTACTGCCGTCCTTGCATGACTTTTTCGACGGACAATAATAGGAAAAGAATGCTCTACATGCAATCGGGTTTGATTTTGGGACATCTTTTCATACTTTCCCCCCGGCTCATCGTGAGTCATTCCATGTGCCGGCATTCCCATTCGTTGGATGAAAGAAGGCATCGCGTTCGTATGCCGCAAACAATCCTTGTCGCAGAAGACCAGCAACATATCCGAAGTCTCATTGAATATAAGCTTCGCAATTCCGGATATACCGTGATTGGTGTGGAGGATGGGATTACGGCGCTCCGAAAAGCTACGGAGATCAAACCGGATCTTATCCTCCTGGATATCATGATGCCGCTCATGACCGGGTTTGAAGTTCTTGCCGCACTGAAGCAAAATGAGGCGACACGCAACATCCCCGTCGTACTGGTCACCGCCCAGAGCAAAGAAGATGAGATCGTGAAGGGGCTCGATCTTGGAGCGGAAGATTACATCACAAAACCGTTCAGCCCCAACGAACTTGCAGCCCGGGTAAAAACCATCCTTCTGCGGACCGGCAAAGCCCGGGATTGACATGCCCCGGTGCCCGAATCCCATCTCATCGATCCGAACCTCTCTTGCAATCCCCAAAATTCGTCTGTTGAAGTCTCTTAACCGTTCAAGAATCGCTCACAGTTCCTTCTCCTCCCGTTTCCTCGGACCATGACAGCCACCTACCCGATCGAGTTTCTTATTATCATGGGCTTTGCAGCGGTCGCAACGCTGCTGGTGCTGGTAATCTCCGTGTCCCTTGTTATTCACAAAGCAATCGAGTTCCAGAGGAGTTGGAGGCAGGAGCGTCTGTACGGACAATACTCTTCCGTTTTCGCCGAAATCCTCTTGCAGGACCTTCCCGTTCTCCCCCCGGAGGCAAAACCCGGCGCCATTCTTCATCAGTACGAATCCCTGATCCAACCGGTGAAGAAACGACTTGCGGCCATGACCTTGGGACAGAGGAAAGTACATGAAGAAGTATTGCGACGGGTCATGATCGATTTTGCTCAGGATCTGAGCGGAGAGCCCTCGGAGCGTCTTGTCTATTTTTTCTATGTGCTGGGATTCGTCGAGGAACAATTGCGCTTGATGAAAAGCAGGCATTGGTGGATCCGGGCGCACGCTGCGCGTGAGATCGGACAGGTGCGGGCCCGAAAGGGGATTGCGAGCCTGACAGCCGCGCTGGAAGACCATCATCAGGATGTCCGGAACCAGGCTATCCAGTCGTTGATTGTCCTGGTCGGCGTCGATGCGCTCGACACCATCTTTGGGATAAGCCGGAATCTTTCCAAGTGGACGGAGATCGAACTGTCCGTGATCATCATGAATTTCCGGGAGGAGGCCGTTCCTTCCCTCATCAACGCGCTGGATTCGCGCGACGACAGCATTGCATCGTTTGCGATTGAAATGCTTGCGGAGATCGGATTTACTCAGGCCGTGGACGCCCTTCTGCATATCCTCCAGGAGCACCGCAACCCCGCTGTCAGGGCGAAGGCGGCCGAGGCATTGGGCCGGCTCGGCGATGAACGGGCCGAGCATGCGCTCCTCATGTTTGTGGCAAATCCTCATGCCGGCTTGCGGCTCCGGTCTATCGAAGCCCTTGGAAGCATCGGCACTCCCGGAGCCCTCCCTTTGCTGCAAGGTCGTCTTACGCTCTCCGCCGGCGAAGAACAAACGACCATTGCAAGGGCGATCGGACGGTGCGGCGCGCAAGGCCGTCTCTTTCTTGAGCAGTGTATTCATTCGGGTGACTCTCTGATCTCTGCGGTTGCGGCGCAGGTTCTGGAAGAACTCGGTGCAGATCCCGCAAAGGCTTGAAATCCATGGCTATCATAGAGTTCCTCCTTCAGAGTTACTTTCTCCTTGTCATCGGCTATTTTGTCGTTGTCAACCTGACCTATACGTTTTTCCTGGGGATGTCGTTCAGGGAGATCCTGTATTACATGCGCCACAATTCGTTCGGGAATCTCCGCCTGCTGGTACAGTCGGAACTCACCCCGCCGGTCTCGATCCTCGCGCCGGCGTACAATGAAGAACCGACTGTGGTGGAGAGTGTCAAGAGCCTCCTGAAACTGAACTATGGTAAATACGAGGTCGTTGTGATCAACGACGGTTCGAAGGACCGCACGCTCGATCGGCTGATCAAAGAATTCCATATGTACCCCTCAAAGCAGGTGTACCGTCCGTTGATTGCGGCGAAGCGGGTACGCGGGATCTATAAATCCCATCAACCGGCGTACAGAAACCTCGTGATCGTGGATAAAGAGAACGGAGGAAAAGCGGATGCGCTCAATGTCGGGATGAATATCGCACGGTTCGAGTACGTCTGTGCGATTGATGCCGATTCCCTGCTTGAAGAGGATTCTTTGCAAAAGGTGGTGAAACCATTCCTCGAGGATAGCACCATGGTTGCGGTCGGTGGCATCGTTCGGATCGCGAACGGATGCAAAGTCGTCAACGGACGCGTGGTGAAAGTCGGACTCTCCGATAAGCTTCTTCCTATCATGCAGGTCGTCGAATACTTCAGGGCATTTCTGTCCGGCAGGATGATCTGGCATGGGGTCAACGGCCTCCTGATCATCTCCGGGGCATTCGGGATGTTCAGGCGCTCCTCGGTTATCGAAGTCGGGGGGTACCGGCACGACACGGTGGGGGAGGATATGGAGCTCGTGGTGCGATTGCACCGGAAAATGCGGGAATGGAAACGTCCCTATCGGATTGCATTTGTGCCGGACCCGGTATGCTGGACAGAGGCGCCGGAGACACCGAAGATGCTGGGGCGACAACGGAACCGTTGGCACCGGGGGCTTCTCGATACAATGCTGATCCATAGAAAAATGTTCCTCAACCCCAAGTACGGCATCGTAGGCCTTGCCGCGATGCCGTATTTCGTTCTTGTTGAACTCCTCGGTCCTGTGATCGAGTTCGTGGGTTACCTGACCTTGTTCGCACTGATAGCCCTGAATGCTCTGAATGCCGAGATGACCATACTGTTTTTCATCGTGGCAGTGTTTTACGGTTCCATGTATTCTGTGGGGGCAGTGCTGTTGGAAGAAGTTTCCTTTCAGCGTTATCCCAAGCCCTTCGACCTTGCACTGCTGCTCTCC
Source organism: Ignavibacteria bacterium UBA6688 (assembly GCA_002454845.1). Lineage (GTDB taxonomy): Bacteria > Bacteroidota > Ignavibacteria > UBA10030 > UBA10030 > UBA6688. The sequence continues at coordinate 726 of DKJQ01000031.1, read as the reverse complement.
GTCGGCGTTATCGAGAATTTCGGCTATCGCCAGATGACCCTCTGGTGGAGGGTGAAGGGATTTTGGGACTATTTCCGTGGGAAGAAGTCGTGGGGAACGATGCAACGGAAGGGGTTCGTGAGCGGACAGACATGAACGACGAAGCCACGAGGAGGGTCTCCTTGTGGCTTTGGGTCTGCGGAAGGGGTGGGATTCGAACCCACGATGGCCTTGCAGCCATTCCGGTTTTCGAGACCGGTCGATTCAACCACTCTCGCACCCTTCCGAGTATGGTTGATGTTTTGCGTGACCAATATAGCGAGAACGCATTCAAAATTCAATTTGTATCTCGACCACCAACCTGTCTTCTCCCCCGGACTCTTGCGGGAGTGACACCCGACGGCA
>DKJQ01000031.1:0-264 GCA_002454845.1 Ignavibacteria bacterium UBA6688 | reverse complement strand
GTTCGTCCGAAGCCCTCTCTTGCCGATGAGATGGACTTCGCGCCCGCAATTTGCACGCTCTGATGCTCTCTCCCACACCTCGCTTTCCAAAACGCTCCACGGCGTCACCATCGATCTCGGTACGCCTGCAGCGAACGACAGTATGGTTCGACCTTCTCTGATGAGTGTCGAGCGTTCTTTCACTCACGGTGGCTGCTGACAGGGCTTTCTTGACATTCCTTCCTGTATTTGATATATTGGTAACATATAAGGACTTAGAGGGGT
>DKJQ01000360.1:266-5932 GCA_002454845.1 Ignavibacteria bacterium UBA6688 | reverse complement strand
CCCCGCTCCCGCCCGCCCGATGACCTTCATTTTTTTCGCGGCTGCGATGATCTCCGCCGTCACTTTTGTGCCGCTCCGGATCACCAGCGCATCGTATCGGTCGATGATGGCCTTGAGGTCCGCGACGGGAAGGTTGGGTTTGATGTCGACGTCGAAACCCTCGGCCTTGAGGATGTCGACACAAATTTGTTCAATGGGGTCGCTGATAAGGATGGTCATGGTTTTAGGTCGTCAATGAGAGGCCGGAGGCGTCAAGAGTCAGGAGTCAGTTGCAGGTCACGCGGAACCCGTAAGGTAAGCCTGTGCTGCGCGGAGCCCGCTCCCCAGCTCAAACTCATAACCGCACCCGGAAAGGGTCATCTCCAATGCGGAGAGCATGGTTGTCATGTCGAGCTCGTCGTAATACCCGAGGTGAGAGATACGGAAGATCTTTCCCGCATAGTCATCCTGCCCTCCGGCAATGGTGATACCGTACTTTCCCTTGAGGGTTTTGTTAAAGACTTTCCAATCAACTCCCTCCGGCAGCCAGACCGGCGTGACGGCGAATGAGGGGGAGTCGGAGAACAGCTTGAGCCCAAGGCCTCTGATCCCTTCCCGCAAAGCGGTTGCCAGTCGTTCGTGGCGGCGCCAGACATTCTCGATCCCTTCCTCCCGGATCATCTGCAGGGCGGCATCCACCCCGATGACGAGGGTGATCGCCGGCGTCCAGGGCGTATCGTTCGCCCCATGGGATTTCAGGGCCTTACGGAGGTCGAAATAGAACCTCGGTAACTTCGCGGTCTCCATGGCCTGGATCGCTCGCTGGCTCAGTGCGACAAAGGCGAGTCCGGGAGGAATCATCAACCCTTTCTGCGAACCGGTAACGCATGCATCGATCCCCCATTCGTCAAATCGGAACTCATGGGCCCCGATCGCGGTAATCCCGTCGACGCAGACCAACGCCTTCGAGTGCTCGCGAATGACGGCGGCGAGGGTTTTGATATCCGTTGCCGTGCCCGTGGAGGTCTCGCTGTGAACAAGGTAGACCGCTTTGGCATCCGGGTGGAGCCGGAGAGCATCGAGAACCTGGTCCTGGGTCGGTGCTTTTCCCCAATGCGTCTTAATTTCGACCGCATTCAAACCAAACGCCTTCGGCATCTTGACCCATCGCTCACCGAACTTTCCGCCGTTCACGGCAATGACAGTATCTCCCGGGGAGAAGAGGTTCACGAACGTCGCTTCGACACCGCCTGTACCGGAGCTGGTCAACGTGAGGACCGGTTGCTCAGTCTGGAAGAGGTACTTCAGGTTCAGGTTCACGCGGGTGAGAATTTCGGTGAATTCGGGGTGGCGGTGATGCATGATCGGCTCCGCCATCTTCAACATCACAGTCTCCGGGACCGGTGTCGGTCCCGGAGTAAACAGTCGCTTTTTCAAGTGCTTCCCTTCAGAGTCGAGTGAACCGTAGATGCATTTCGCCAAGAAAATAAGGATTGAACGCGCGATAAGCAAGGGAAGGGACAAAGGGGCAATAAAGCAAAAACCCCAACCGGAGTTGGGGTTTTATTATTAAGAGAGTATCGCTCAGATTCAGACGGCTTCCTTCTTCTCGCGCGGTTTCTCGTCGAGGTGCTGTTCGATCAGCTTGAGCAGGTCGCTCTTCCCGTCGGCGGTCACGACCGAAAAGGGGACGATACCGCGGCAACAGCCATCGGTGAGTTGGGAATGGAAGCGCTCCTGGTAGGCCTCGAGTTGCTTCGTCAGCTTGCTGTTCGGGAGCTTATCGGACTTCGTGAGGATGAGAAGATAAGGAACTTCGTAGTAATCGAGCCAGTCCATCATCATCAGGTCGAGCGGTGTCGGTTCCTGGCGGGAGTCGATGAGCTGCATGGCAAGCGCGATCGGCCCGCCCCGCTTCAGAAAATCCTCGATCAGCCGCTTCCAGCCGGCCCGCATCTGTTCCGGGACCTTGGCGTAACCGTACCCCGGAAGGTCCACAAAATAGAACCCGTTGTTGATGATATAATAATTGATCTCGCGGGTCTTGCCGGGCGTGGAGCTTGAGCGGGCGAGGTTCTTCCGATTGCACATCTTATTCAACAGCGATGACTTCCCGACATTCGAACGCCCGATGAAGAGAATTTCCTTCATCTCGTTTTTCGGGAGTTGGCGAAGATCAGCTACGCCTTGCAGGAATTCAGCAGAAGTAATCTTCAGCATGCTCGTACCTCTCTTTAATGAAACATCAACGGAACGCTGTGTCCAGCCGCAACAGTCATCGCGGCAGGGACCCCTTTACGCCTTGGTCGTTTTTGGGCTTTCCGCTTTTGCTTCCGCATCCGTGGCCTCAGCGTCTGGAGCTTCGGTCTCAGCCCCAGCAGCAGCCGCGTGCTTTCCCGCGTCAGGCTTTCCGGTTTTCTTCCGTGCATCCGCTGCGGGTTCCGCTTTGGGTTTCTTGCCTGGTTTCTTCTTCGTCGTTGCAGTTTTTGCCGCCGTTTTGGCTGCGGCCTTTTCCTGCCCGGTGTTATAATCGACGAGCTCGAGAATTGCAATCTCGGCGCCGTCACCGAGCCGCCGACCGAGCTTCACCACACGGGTGTACCCGCCCGGACGGTTTGCCACTTTTGGGGCAATGTCGTTGAAGAGTGTGGACACCGCCGTACGATCGCGCAGGAACGCGAACACCAGGCGGCGCGCATGGACATCCTTTTGCTTCCCGTCCGTTTCTTTCACGACGGCTCGCTTGGCACGAGAGATGAGCTTCTCAACCACGGTGCGGGCCTCTTTTGCCTTCGCCGTCGTCGTGCGAATGCGCTTGTGCTGGATCAGCGAGACGCTCAACGCGGAGAGGGTCGCCTTCCGGTGACTTGCCGTCCTGCCTAACTTTCTTCCTGAGTTTAAATGACGCATATCCTTTTATCCTTAAAGAGCCCGTATTGATCGCCACAAAGTCACGAAGACACGAAGGTGTCGCCAAAAAGTTTCACGATACATGTTTTACTTTGTGACTTCGTGTCTTAGTGGCAAAGTCCTTCAAAAGACTGTTAGTGATCTCCATCCTTCAGGTACTTGTCCACATCCATCCCAAACACCAGGTTGTGCTGCTCGACGATCTCGGCGAGCTCGGCAAGCGACTTCCGCCCGAAGTTGCGAAACTTCAGCAACTCCCCCTCTTCCCTGCGCACGAGGTCCGCCATTGTTTTGATGCTGGCGGATCGGAGGCAATTGTGGGATCGGACCGAAAGCTCGAGCTCGTCGACCGACATTTTGAGGGTCTTCCGGATGCGTTGGAACTCCGCATCCTGTTCGGTTTCGACCTTCTCCGATTCCGGTTCCATGTCAAAGTTGATGAACAGCTGGATATGATCCCGCAGGATTTTTCCGGCGTGCGTCAGGCCGTCCTCCGGCGTAATGGAACCGTCGGTTTCGATTTCGATAATCAGTTTTTCGAAATCCGTCTGTCCCCCTACGCGGGTCGGTTCAACGAAAAATCGGACATTCCGGATCGGCGTGAAGATCGAATCGATCGCCACCATCCCGAGAGGCTGGTCGGGCGCCTTGTTCTCTTCCGACGGCACATACCCCTTGCCGCGGCCCAGGCGCAATTCCAATTCGAAGTTCGCGTCCTTGTTCAAGGTGGCAATGTGAAGCTCCGGGTTCAGGACCTCGATCTCGGACGACGCCTTCAGAATATCCCCGGCCTTGAATACACCAGGCCCTTTCAGGGGAATCATGACCTTCGTCAGCTTCTTATTGATCGGCTTGATGCGGACCTGTTTGAGGTTGAGGATCAGCTCGGCCACATCCTCGACCACTCCTTTGACCGTGGAGAACTCATGTTGAATGCCCTCGACCCGGATTGCGGTGATCGCTGTTCCGGGGAGTGACGACAGGAGGACCCGGCGGAACGAATTCCCGATTGTCACACCGAATCCCTTTTCCAGTGGCTGAACGGTGAACCGGCCGAAGGTGGCAGTATAACTGCTCTCATCCAGCTCGATCTTTTCCGGCATTTGCACTAAGGCGTTGCTCATACGTACTCTTTCCCCCTGCCCATCGCAGGGTGATTGATAATTCGGACCCGGCCATGCACCGGCGCGGGCATCTTGGTGAATAAAAAAACAGCACTCTTACTTCGAGTACAACTCGACGATGAGTTGTTCGTTCGCGTTCAAGGGAACATCGGCCCGTTCCGGGACCTGCAGGAACGTGCCGGTCAGGCTCGCTTTATCCAGGCTCAACCAGGGGAGCATGGTTGTATCCTTCATCCTCTTCATGGACGAATGGATCAGGTCCAGTTTCTTGCTCTTGTCGCGGACCTGGATGACATCCCCCGGCGTTAGCAAGTACGAGGGGATGTCGACAATACCATTGTTCACGGTAAAATGGCGATGGAGCACCAACTGCCGTGCCGCCTTGCGCGAGGGGGCAAGTCCCAAACGGTAGACCACGTTGTCCAGCCGGCGTTCAAGGATCTTCACCAGGGTTTCGCCGGTGCGGCCGGTCTGCTTCAACGCGCGCTCGAAATAATTGCGGAACTGCCGCTCCAGCAGGCCGTACGAACGTTTCACCTTCTGTTTCTCACGCAACTGAACACCGTATTCCGAAATCTTCTGACGGCGGTTCTGTCCATGCTGACCAGGGGGAAAGCTGCGCTTCTCCACCGGGCACTTCTCCGTGTAGCATTTAGTCCCCTTGAGAAACAATTTCTGGCGTTCCCGCCGGCACAACCTGCAACTGGCATCAATATACCTTGCCATAATTCTCCTGCTTGATGTTCGATACTCGATTTCCGAAGTCGAAACGGGAGCAAACTCCCGGTCACTTCCGCTCCCTGCCTGGGCTCTCCGGGTTAGACTCTTCGCCGTTTGGGCGGCCGGCAGCCGTTATGGGGGATCGGGGTGATATCACGGATCATGGTGATTTCGAGCCCCGCGGATTGGAGCGAGCGTACAGCCGCCTCGCGTCCCGATCCGGGTCCCTTGATAAACACTTCGACACGCCGCAACCCGAGGTCGTGCGCTTCTTTCGCCGCTGCTTCAGCCGAGACTTGCGCAGCGAAGGGCGTGTTCTTGCGCGACCCTTTGAAACCGTTCCGTCCGGCCGACGACCAGGCAATCACGTTGCCGTACGTGTCGGTCAACGTCACCTGGACATTGTTGAACGTTGCCTTGACGAACGCTTTTCCGTTCGTATCAACATGGACTTTCTTTTTCTTCTTGACAACCGGGGCTGCTGTTTGTTTTGCCACAACCATTCTCCTTTACAATATTTTGCGGGAGATTCCACCCTCGCTCCCTCGTGCCATCCGCTCCTTGGGGAACAGAGGCATGTTACTTCTTCTCTGCCGCCTTCTTCTTGCCGGCGACCGTCTTGCGCTTACCTTTCCTGGTACGGGCGTTCGTGCGGGTCCGCTGGCCCCGCGCGGGGAGCCCTTTCCGATGGCGCAGACCGCGGTAGCACCCGATGTCCATCAACCGCTTGACGTTCATCTGCACTTCGCTCCGAAGCGCGCCTTCGACTTTGTAGTCGCTCTGGATCACTGCCCGGATCGCTGCGACTTCTTCGTCGTTCAGTTCCGCTACCCGTTTGTGGAAATCGACCTTTGCTTTCGAGAGGATGTCCTTCGCGGACGTCCGGCCGATGCCGTAGATATACGTAAGGCCGATCTCGGCGGGTTTGTTTTT
>DKJQ01000360.1:0-137 GCA_002454845.1 Ignavibacteria bacterium UBA6688 | reverse complement strand
CGAGCCACGCTGTGTCTTCTCCTTATGGAAATTCGAAAGTCGGGTTGCGACGGCCGGGGTTATCCCTGCCGCTGCTTGTGCTTTGGATTCTTGCAGATGACCTGCACAACCCCCTTGCGCCGGATAATTTTGCAGTT
>DKJQ01000144.1 GCA_002454845.1 Ignavibacteria bacterium UBA6688 | reverse complement strand
GGAAACACCGGGAGGCGAGAACAGATCTGTCAACTCTATCGCTCTGCAGTTCATTTTCTCTATGGGCCCGCACAAGGCGCACCCGTTCTAATGTGCTCACTGAACTTTGATCCATTGAGGAATCACGGAGTATGAAAAAAGGTCTTTTGCTCTTCCTCCTCACCTGTCTTTCCCTGGCGCTCATGGGACAACCGAAAGTCAAGGTTGTCACGAGCCTGAGCGATCTTGCCGAGTTCACCCGCGTGATCGGTGGCGATCGGGTTGAGGTGGACAATCTTGTACGCGGGTCTCAGAATCCACATTACATTGATGTGAAACCGAGTTATATGATGAAGTTAAAATCCGCCCAGGCATTTGTCATCATCGGCATGCAACTGGAATTATGGGCTCCCCAGATCATTGATGGCTCGCGCAATGCGAACCTGTTGGTCATCGATTGCTCCAAGTACGTTCATAAAATGGAGGTGCCTGGCACTAAACTTGATGCCAGCGCGGGCGATGTCCATCCGTTCGGCAACCCTCACTATTGGCTTGATCCTGAAAACATCAGGTTCGTTCTTCAGGGAATTTGTGAGGGCCTGGCAAAACTTTCCCCCCACGATCAGGAATATTTCCAATCCAACATGGATTCCTATCTGGAGCGGCTCGCTCAGAAAATCGGCGAGTGGAAAACCATCATGGCCCCCCTCAGGGGAAAAAAGCTTGTGACCTATCATACCAGTTTCAGCTATTTCGCCGAGCGGTTCGGACTTCACATTGTCGGGTATGTTGAACCGAAACCCGGCATACCGCCGACTCCGTCACACTCCACCGAGCTGATCAGCCTCATGCGCGAGGCGGGTGTGAAAGTCATCGGGCTCGAGCAATATTATGAAGATAATACGCCGCTCCACATTGCGGAAACAACGGGGGCAACGGTTGTTCGTCTCTCCACATCGGTGGGGGGATTGGAGGGCACTGACGACTACATCCGGTTGATGGACCACAATGTCCGGTCGCTTGCCACGGCATTACAATAACCCGGCAATACCGACTCATGAACTTCACGTCCACACCTCTGCTTATCGAAGCCCGTTCCGTTGATCTCGGATACGGGAAAAAAAAGATCCTCTCCGGGATTTCGTTTTCCATTTATGCCGGAGATTTTGTCGGGATCGTCGGTCCGAATGGATCCGGCAAGACCACGTTGCTCCGCGCAATACTGGGAATCCTTCGGCCTCTGCGGGGAGAGATCGTCCTTGGGGGGGGCAGCAACGGTCCTTTCCGTGTGGGGTACGTCCCTCAAAGGGACTCCATTGATCAGATGATGCCGTTCACCGTTCATGATGTTGTTATGATGGGCCGGTTCGGGAAATTGGGAGCCGTGAAACTTCCTTCGGAAGAAGACAGGAAGAAAGTCCGCCTGGCCTTGAACCATGTCGATATCGAGGATATCATGGACATGTCGTTCAAGGAACTCTCGGGCGGACAAAAGCAGCGGACGTTGATCGCCCGTGCCCTGGCGTCGGAACCCGACGTTTTGATCCTCGACGAACCGACGAATGGAATGGACCTGGCCTCTCGAGCGGCTATCATGGAATTGATCAGGCGGTTGCATTCTTTGGATGGATTGACCGTGATCATGGTCAGCCACCTCCTCAGCGACGTTGCAACTTCTGTCAAGAAGCTGATTCTTGTGGAGCAGGGATTGTTCCAGGTGGGAACCGTGGATGAAATATTGACGGAAGAGAACCTCTCGAAATTGTACAATGTCCCCGTGAGCATCGGTGACTTTCTCGGGAATAAGATCATTCTCGCAGAGCCCCGCAATGTCTGACTTTGAAATATTGAAAACTATTCTGACGGAATTTCCTTATGCGCTGTTCGGCAGCATCGTGGCAGGCATGCTTTGCGCATACCTCGGGGTCTATGTCGTTTCCAAGAGGGTCGTGTTTGTCGGCGCAACATTGACGCAGGTCGCAGTCGCCGGAATAGCTTTTTCGCATCTGCCCTTTATCGAGGTGGAGCCGCTTTTCGGATCCATGGCCTTCACCCTCGCCGCAACAATACTCTTTGCCCAATTACTACGAAGCAAGGTCATTCCTCAGGACAGCGTGCTCGGGGCGAGTTACGTCGTAGCAATCGCTCTGCGCATTCTGATGATTCAGAGCAGCCCTGCAGCAGAGGTTTCGGAAATCGAGGCCATCCTGAAGGGAGATATCCTGTTCATCACCGCAAGCCAGTTTTATCTCTTGCTGGGAGTGTTCTTGGTGATCATGGCTCTCCATCTCCTTTTCTTCAAAGCGTTTATTTTTGTCTCCTTTGATGCAGAAACCGCGTCGACACAGGGATTTCCTTCCCGTTGGTGGGAGCTCTTTTTTTACCTTACCGTCGGCATCGCCGTCTCTGTTGCCACCCGCATCGTCGGCGACGTTTTTGTCTTCGGGTTCCTCGTCATCCCCGCTGTATCAGCCATGCTCATAGCCCGGAAGGTACGTAATGTCTTTCTCCTCTCGGTCACCTTCGGCGCGATCCCTCCGATTTTGGGACTCTATCTGGCCTTCATCCTCGATTTCCCCGCCGGACCCACGACCGTCGCGACAGCCTTCATGTTCCTGCTGATTTCATGGATCATCAACAGAGTGCGTTGACGTTCTAAGGGAGGAAGACCGTTCATGAACTCTTGATCCTTTGAGCTCGGTACGTCCCATGCTGGCATTCGACCTCCAGGAGAGCACGACATCGTCGGACATCCTCCAGGGCCATGCCCGGCATATCCTTTCTTGCTTCTCCCTATCCCTTTCGCTATTTTTCCGCTCCACAGAATCTTGTCTCTAAGGAACATTCGCTTGCCGGCTTCAGAAATTTTCGCGACACTCATGAAGGACTTCCCGCTCACGCTTCTGGCCGGAATGATCTGCGGTGCCATGTGCGCATACGGCGGCTTCCTCCTGCAGAAGGAAAGTACACCACTCGTTGGAATTTCGCTTTCACAAATCGCGGTAGCGGGGGTCGCGGTTTCGTACATCCGCTGGATGCCATCCAACACGCTCCACAGTTCCTTGCTTGTGACAATGGCGGCCGCGCTCTTCCTTGCCTCCTTGAAAAGAGAAGGGGAGGTGAGAAACATTATCCTGCTGTGCCTCTTCGTGGGGGCCCTGATGGTGCGTATGATCCTGATGAGCCGCAACACTCAGGATGCAAACTTTGAAATCGAAATGGTGTTGAAGGGATACGTCTGGTTTGTCAAACCGTCCCTCTTCCATGTTGTCCTGGGGTGCGGCTTGCTGACCCTTCTGCACGCGGTCCTGCAGAAAGGCTCCATTGCCTCATCCCATGGAACGCGGGATGGGACACCCTCCTCGTTATGGAGTTGGAAGCGAATGGCATTGTACGGAGTGATTGCCCTGGGCATTGCGGTCTCAGTTCACAGCGCCGGGGATATCTTTGTTCTGGGATTTCTCTTGCTCCCACCCGTGACCGCTTCATTCATGGCGCACAAGAACAGTCATCGGTTTATTTTTGCCATATTGATCGGACTCCTGGCCCCGATCGGTGGTCTCTTTACCGCGTTCCGGTATGATATGCCTCCGGGGGCTTCGTCGGCTGCGGTGGCAACTTTGTTGCTCCTCCTGGGCTGGTCGTTCGGAAAATTGCGGTCGCTGATTTCACCACTTTCCTAAGGTGCGGACATGGCTCTTCAGAAAAAGGTGGCCCTCGTCACGGGGGGGAGAGGCGCCCTCGGTTCTGTCCTTGCTCGGCGCCTGGTCGAGGAGGGGGCGCACGTGGTTGTTTCGTTTCAGGAAAACAAAGAGAAGAGGGGGGGGAAGAAAGCGATGGAATCCGGGATTGTTCCCGTCAGAGCAGATTTGACGAAACAAGCTGATGTCGTTGCTCTGTATGATGCCATTGTGAAAAAATTCTCCCGGGTAGATATTGTTCTCAACACTGTTGGTGGCTTCCTTCCCGCAAAACCACTCGTCGATGTGACGCTGACGGAATGGAATCGCATGCTGGATATTAACCTCAAATCCACTTTTCTCTCGACCCGTGAAGCACTGCGAAGAATGAAGGGACAACCCTACGGTCGGATTATTAATATCTCCGCCATGGTAGGCCTGAATCCGACCCCTGGAAAAGCGCCTTATGGCGTTGCGAAGGCGGGCGTCTCCCTGCTGACGGAAATCGTAGCACAGGAACAAAAGGGAACAGGCATTACCATCAATGCCATTGCGCCGAGCACCATTCTTACACCTGCCAATCTTGCCTGGGCAACAGGCGGAGAGGAACACAAATGGGTTAAACCTGAGGAGATTGCTGATCTGATCGTGTATCTCTGTTCGGTCTCTGCCAGTGCTATTACTGGAACAACTATCAAGGCATACGGCGGTGTTTGATAATAGTTCGTTAAAAGAATAAATGTTGACTTTTTCTCC
>DKJQ01000085.1:2264-10186 GCA_002454845.1 Ignavibacteria bacterium UBA6688 | reverse complement strand
CACTCTACCCCGATTCGGAAAAAGCGATCGATCGGGTGCTGAACGGGTACCAGGACACGGAACCTCTGATCGATGTGATGTTCGAAGAAGTACAGAATCGCGTTTGGCGCCTCGATGACGCCGAAAAGATCAGGCTGGTGCAGGACCTCATGAAACGGAACCAGGTCCTGATTGCCGATGGCCACCACCGTTATGAAACGGCCCTGGCGTACCGGGACATCATGCGGGCGAAGAACCCGCGGCACACCGGGGACGAACTCTATAATTACGTGATGATGTTCTTTGCCAACATCGACGACGAAGGGCTGGTGATTTACCCGACGCACCGTATCGTGCACTCACTCACCGGCTTCGACTCCCGATCGTTTCTCAGCAACATGGAAAAACACTTTATCCTCCGCGAATTTAAAGAGACCGATGGCCTGCTCAAAGCGTTGGACTCTTCCTCGGTACGGTCTCTCGGATTCAAGATCAAGGGGGAGCCGGTAGCCTACCTTGCCACGCTCAAGCCGACGAACCTCGCGTCCCAGATCGTGCCCGATGATATTCCCGTTGAGTTGAAGGAACTGGATGTGACGCTGCTCCATTCGGTGGTGTTCCGCGATCTGCTCGGTATCTCGATTGAAGCCCAGGAACAGAAGCGCAACATCGATTATGTCCGGAAAGCCGAGGACGCGGTGGCGGCGGTCGATTCGGGAAAAGCACAGATCGCCTGCCTGATGAATCCCACCAGGATCGAAGAGGTGCGGGCCGTCGCAAAAGCCGGGTACACCATGCCGCAAAAATCGACCTACTTTTTTCCAAAGTTGATCTCCGGGTTGGTCATCAATCTTCTGAGTGAGTAGCCCCATGTTCAAATCGATTGCCCACATCGGGATAGCGGTGAAGGACATCGATGCTTCCAAGGCGCTGTTCGCAAAACTGTTCGGTAAAGCTCCTGATCGTGATGAGACGCTCCCCGAGCACAAGGTGAAGACCGCGATGTTCGAGCTCGGAGACGCACACATCGAGCTGACCGAATCGCTGGATCCGGCTTCCCCCGTCGCGCGGTTCCTGGAGAAACGAGGCGAAGGGGTTCACCACGTTTCGTTTGAGGTGGAGGATATCGAGCAGGAGTTGGCGCGGCTCAGGCAACTTGGGTTTGAGCTCATCGACGAAACGCCGCGACCGGGCGCCGACGGTTGCAGGGTGGCATTCCTTCACCCCAAATCCACGAACGGCGTTCTGGTCGAGATCAGCCAGAAGGAGTGAGGGAACTCGTACCTCGTACGGTGATCGCATGGATATCCACATTACCGGGCATGATCTCTCCCTTGAAGAAAAGCTCGATTCTCTTCCGACAAAGCCCGGCGTCTATCAATTCAAGAATGCTGACGGCAAGATCATCTACGTCGGCAAAGCCCAAAGCCTCCGTTCACGCGTCCGCCAATATTTTTCCTCCCGCAACGGTTCTCCCCGCGGTCTCGAACCCAAACTCGAAGCTCTTGTCTCGAAGATTGCAGACATTGAGCTCGTCGTAACCGATTCCGAGGTTGAGGCCCTCATCCTCGAAGCCAACCTCATCAAGAAGTTCAAACCGCGCTATAATGTCGTCCTGAAGGACGATAAAAGCTATCCCTTCATTGTGATTACCAATGAGCCTTTCCCCCGCGTGTTTGTCACCAGAAGAGTGATCAAGGACGGCTCACGCTACTTCGGTCCCTACACTGACGTGAAGACGATGCGGTTCGCGTTGAAGACGGTGAAGGATATCTTCATGATCCGGAGCTGCAACTACGACCTGACCCCCGAAACGGTGAGCAAAAAGAAGTTCCGGTTGTGCCTCGACTATCATATCAAGAAATGTGAAGGGCCATGTGAGGGGGTCGTTTCCCAGGAGCATTACAAGGCGATGATCGACAAGGTGGCCCAGGTGCTGAAGGGAAAGACCGATGCCGTTGTCGATTCGCTGGATGAGGAGATGCGGCAACTGTCGGAGGCCATGAAGTTTGAGGAGGCGGGCCGTGCCCGGGACCGGCTCCAGGCCCTTGCGGTTTACAGTCAGAAACAGAAGGTTGTCGATGCAAAGAATTCGGAACGAGACATCATTGCCATCGCGTCCAGGGGGGATGATGCCGCGGGGGTTGTTTTTAAGGTCCGCGACGGGAAGGTGGTCGGGAGTCAGAATTTCTATCTCAGCAACGTCGAGGGGAAGCCCGAGGGGGAGGTTTTGGAAAGCCTCATCCAACGCTACTATCTTGAAAGCGATGATGTTCCGTCGGAGCTGGTGCTGCCTGTTCCGCTCCTCTCGGAAGAAGTCGTGCAGCGATGGCTGGAGGAGAAGCGGGGAGCCCCGATCACCATCGAAATTCCCAAAACAGGGGAGAGGGCGAAGCTTGCCGGCTTGGTGAAACGGAATGCGGAGTTTTTGCTGGAGGAGTTGGAGTTGCAGAGGATGAAACGGGGCGATTTTATTCCTCATTCGGTCCAGGCACTGCAGAGAGATCTGCGCCTCAAGGCCTTGCCGAGGAGGATCGAATGCTTCGACATCTCGAATATCCAGGGGAGCGACTCCGTTGCCTCCATGGTTGTGTTTGTCGATGCAAAGCCGAAGAGGAGCGAATACCGGAAATTCAAGATACGGTCCGTTTCGGGTCCCGATGATTTTGCGAGCATGCAGGAGGTCATCGAGCGGCGCTACAGGAGGTTGCTGGAAGAACAGGCCCCCTTCCCGGATTTGATCATGGTCGATGGAGGGAAAGGACAGCTTTCCAGTGCCATGGAGGTGTTGCAGGCCTTGGAACTTGCCCATGTCCCGATCATCGGCCTTGCAAAACGACTCGAGGAGGTCTTTGTACCCCACGCAAGCGAGCCCCTCAACGTTCCGCGCACCTCATCGGGACTTCGTTTGTTGCAGGCTGTGCGCGATGAAGCGCACCGCTTTGCGATAACCTATCATCGCCAGCTTCGGTCGAAGAGGATCCTGCAAACAGAGTTGGATCTTATCAAAGGCGTCGGCAAGAAACGCGCGACGGAATTGCTGGAGGCGTTCGGTTCCGTGCAGGGTGTGAAGTTCGCCACGGAAGAACAGATCGCCGAGATCGTCGGTGAAAAGGTGGCGGTGAAGATCAAGGAGTACTTTGCCGAAGAACCCGTCCATCCTCCCGAATCGCCTTCGTGACGTTTAGGTTCGTTTTTTTGAACCATCAGGCTCTTACAGGAAAAAGGAGTCAGATGCCAATTCCAACCCGGAACTCGACGCGGCTCGCATCCTTCGCAAAATCAGCATAGGAATGCACGTCAATGCCGAGAAGGAAGGGAGGCATAGCGAATGTAAGTCCGGCGGTCGTGTAGTTCGCGCTCCTGCCATCGAGGCCATAGTATGGTACCTTTTGGCCGTCCTTCAATGTCATAAAGTGTTCCATTTTGGACTCGCCGGCACCTATAAATACGCCGATGTCATCCCAGATCAGGGCGAGTTCCAGTCCGACGTCCTGCATATTCAGCGTAACGCTTTCCGTATAGCTGTTTGCCTTCTCGGAATAGTCTGCCCCCCATGCGTTGTAAGCAAAATGCGGACCCACAACGACGGTCATACTGCTGTCAAGGCTGAGTCTAAGGCCGATCGTTCCGCCCAACCCGATGCCGATTTTCGTATCGGTACCATCCCCCACGTTCGTCCAATTCTGCAGAGCGAAGTAGAGATTGCCGGAAAAACCAAGATCTTGACTTGCACAACATGTCATGATACTGAAAAGGAGTATGATGGTACCGATGAAGCGTTTCATTTTATCTCCTGGATAAACAAGTCGCCCCGAGGAGGATCCGTGCCGGGGCTGGTGAGTTTCTACATCCCGATGTTTTCGAATGTTTTCAAAGGAGTTCTGGTGGATCTTTATTCCGCAGTGCGCCTTTTCGCCCATGAACAACAAAACCTCTGTCCTCGCATCTGCGAATCCAGAGGTTTCTCCATCACCGCCAACAAATCATCCATCCGAAGGCAGAACTTTTTGTTAAAATAAGTTACAGGTAATCAGTTCCATTGTCAAATGTCAAACGATGACTGCACGGCCAGGAAGATCGAAATGAGATGACACTGAAAGAAATTCGTTCTTCGAAAAAATATGTTTGCACATTTTGGAAATGAGTCCGTTGATTACCTGGGAATCTCCTTGCGAGTCCCTGCCATTGTCAGGTATGACAACTCTGTTGAATGTGTAGGGAGGCACATGCATCTCATGATATTGTGAGGAGATGAACTCCTGCAATGTCAAGTCCAGGGTCGGATCTTATTGCATGCGTCGGAAAGAAACGCGCGATGGAATTGTTCGCGATGTCTGGATGGGCGCGGGAGTACGATTTGCCGCAGAAAAAAGGTAGCCGGGATCGAAAGTGAGAAAGTGGCTGTCGAGGTAAAGAATACTTTCCCGGGGATCCAACATTGCTTCCGAATCGGTAGTGTCAGTTTCCATGGCGGGGGAATTTCACAGAGTTCCACGGAGAAAAGCTGTTCTCAGTGGAGCTCCGTGCCTCACTGTGTAATGCCTTTTCTCCGAAAATGAGACACCACTCCCGAATCCCGTTCTTGACTTTCGGGTTCAGTTTGGGTACATTAAGCACGTTTTCGGGCGCTTAGCTCAGCTGGTTCAGAGCGTACGCCTCACACGCGTAAGGTCGCTGGTTCGATCCCAGCAGCGCCCACGGATAAGAGTGGAAGCGTAAGGTCGCTGGTTCCCTGCCCGACCGCCTGACCCGCCCGACTGAACGATCAGTCGTTCGGGTGGGCGCAGTCAAGCGGGCGGGGGGATCCCAGCAGCGCCCACAGAGTGGGTGTCTGGTTTGTTCTTTGAGCAGTTCCTTTAATCCTATCCAGCGAGGTAGGAAAGGAAGACAATGATAAATGAAAAATTAAAAATTAAAAATGTAAGAAGAGGCCCCTTCTCATTTTACTTTTCTTGATTTTCATTTTTAATCCTCATTTTTAATTTTTCATTTTTAATTTTTAATTGTTAAGCCATTTCCAAAACCCTCCCAAACACCACCTCAAACCGGAAGCTTTTCGCCGTACTCTTCGATTCAACGTATTCCGCGACCTTCTCGAGCCTCTGAGGAATTGCCAGAATTTTCTCCTGCGCTTTCCGGCCCAATTCGTTCAGGGAGGTGAGCATCTCGATCCTCCATGTTTGGAAGAGCGCCTCGATGATCCGTTTGTAATCGCGCGGGCCGTAGATGCCGGAACGCCGGACGACGTCCGCGTACTCGTTGAAGTTGGCAATTGAAATTCCCGGCATATCGATGCTCGGCAGGATGGCCGCGGCGGCAACAAGCGCCTGGTTGGGATCCCGCTCGAGGATTTCCTTGAAGACATTCATATAGAACGCATAATGACGGGCTTCATCCTGGGAGACTTTCTGAGTGATGAAGTTCAGGAGCGGTTCCTGTTCGGCAGCGACCTTGCCGGTATTGACGTGCGAGATCTGGGTTGCCTTCTCCTGGCAGGTGGTATAGACGAAGATCTTGTAAGGATCCCCGGTCCACTGCGGGTTGAACCCTGAGCGGATATAGTTGAACTGGATTCGTTCCAGTTCTTTGAAGTTCAACAGGCGGGTGTCCCGGACGTAGTCCCGCAGAATATTCCCATGCCGGTCCTCCTCGGCTGTCCATAAATTATTCCACCGGTTCCAGAAGTTCCTGCTTCCGAGGTTTTCCGCGATCAGCCGGTGAAAGTGGGGGAGCCCCTCCTCCGTGACGATGTTCAACGCGAGGGCGACCCGGACGCTGTCCGGGATCCCGCGCGCGCGGTCACGTAACTCTTTCAGCTCCTTTTCGTTTACCGTTCCTTCGTCGGCAGGGAGAATATCGGAGGGGAACCAGAGTTCCCGCTTCGACTCGTGTTTTTCCATCAGGTCCTTGACGACCGGTTCAAAGTCGGCAAGAACCTCGTACTTCGCGGCAAGCGAAGAGTCCGGAGTCTGTCCTCTGTGCATGGGGAGTGTCACTGTTGCCATCCCTTCATCCTTGTGGTGTCCACACGGGCGTGTGGATGTTGCATGAAGGAATAGTACATACATCCCCGGCCAAATTCAACTCAGAAAATGGCCGGGGCCCTTTTTCCCAAATTACAATCACCCTTTCGAACGGGGGCTCTACGGCCGGGGAGGCAGGCCGCCTGCCCTCTGCGGTTCCCGCAACGGCGGCCATTCCGTCGGTTGTCCTGTCGGGCTGTTCACAGGCATGACTCGCCTGTCGCGGGGAACGAACTCCGGGTCTTCGGATGCAAGGTAGGCAAGAGACGCTGCCAGGATGACGTTGTTCTTCAGATCGTCGAACACCAATTTGTCATAGGTATCCCGCGTCGTATGCCACGTGTAGCTGAAGTAATCCCAGTTGAGCGAGCCCAGTCCGAATCCCGGTGCGCCTGCGGTCACGAACGAAGCGTGGTCACTGCCGCCCCCCGATGGCATCCCGGGGACGGATAGCTTGATATGCTCGGTGACTTCGGTAGGGACACTGGAGAGCCAACGGGAAAGAAACTCACCGCCGCGGAGGAAACCTTGCGCGGACAAATTGACCACGCGCCCCGTCCCGTTATCCTGGTTGAATGCTGCCTGGAGCTTCTCGACGATTTCCGGATGGTCTTTCACAAACGCCCTCGATCCGTTCAATCCCTGTTCCTCACTCCCCCAGTGGCCGACCACAATGGTCCGTTTGGGATTCGGATAATATTTTTTCAGGAGTCTCATGGTCTCCATCATAAGGATCGATCCCGTTCCATTGTCGGTCGCTCCGGAGGCGCCGTCCCAGGAATCAAAATGTGCCGAAAGAAACACGTACTCGTCCGGCTTTTCGGTTCCTTTGATCATGCCGATGGTGTTCATGGCCGGCATGGGGCCGAGGAATCTCGATTCCGCCACCACTCGAATCACCGGATTGTTGCCTCGCTCTGCAAGTCGGAAAACCAGGTTGTAATCCTCCATGCTCAGATCGAGCGTGGGGATCTTCTCGGTGATCGTTCCGAAAATTCTTGTCACACCCCAACCGCCGGTCCAGGTGCATGTGAGGATCCCGGCGGCACCGGCTTTCTCAAGGGCGAGACGAAGCGTGTCGGCCCGGTACCCTGTTTTTCGGATCCGTTCATTCCACTCCGACGAGATCTGCTGGCGAAGTGATTTCATGCTGTCTGCGGAGGCCTTGACCCCGAATTCCTCCCAATTCTTCTCGGGCCGCCCGGAGGCCTGAGGTTGAGAAACCAGTACAAACTTTCCCTTCACACTCGGGAACCACCTCTGATACGCGGCGGAGTCCGCAAGATCGGGGAGGATAACCACACCGGCCGTCACGCCCCCCTTTTTTGTGCCGGGACTCCACGCAAGCATCGTTCCCTCTAACGTTCGCACGCGTGGTTCCAGCAGGTCGACGTGTGTAATGCCGCGCTCCCAGCCACGCCATTTCCCATATTCTTCGTTTTTCGCCTCGATCCCCCAGCGTTTGTATGTCGCAACCGCCCAGTTGTGCGCCTTCTGCATTTGGGGTGTACCGACAAGCCGGGGACCGATGACATCCAACAGCTCATGGGCGAGCGACTCCAGGCGTGAGGAGTCCATGGCCTCGCTCCAAAAGTTCCTGAGAACAGGATCGTCGGAGGGAAGGGTCTGGCCGAAAGCCGGTATAACGGAAACGGTGAAAAGAAAGCATATAACCATGAAGATGGAGCGGTGTTTCATAATGCCTCCTAAAGTTGGATGTTCTGCAGTTCCGCGGGCAGCCGATTCGTTGAAGGGTGTAGGAAAAAGTATGATAAAAAGGTCGTCGTTTCAAGAATGAAAAGAAAAAAATATCACGATGGCAGGTGATCCGTTCGTTCCGATCCACGGGCCCGTGAGAATACCGAAGGAATTTCCTTCCCCGCCTTGTGCGTTGTGCCAAATCTCTCTATACTCACA
>DKJQ01000085.1:0-2134 GCA_002454845.1 Ignavibacteria bacterium UBA6688 | reverse complement strand
CAAACGCATGATCACCGTCGCCATTATCGGATGTGGAAGTATCGGGGAAATTCACGCGCAATGCCTTCAATCGGTCGAGGGAGCCCGCCTCGCGGCGTTCTGTGATGCCTTCGAACCTCGGGCGCAGGAACTCTGCCGGAAATTTCAAGGCTCGTACGCGACCACCGATCCTGCGCGCATCTTTGCCGACGATTCCATCGACGCCGTGTACATTTGCACCCATCATGACACCCATAGCCTTCTCGCGATCCAGGCAGCGCAGGCGGGGAAGCATGTGATGATGGAAAAACCACTCGCCCTCACGCTGGAGGAATGTTACCGTGTCGGTAACGAGGTCGAGAAGTCCGGAATCTCGCTGATGACCGGATTCAAGATGCGGTACTACCCCTCGGTCGCGAGAGTGAAACAATTCATCCCGAAACCCCTCGTGACGGTGGCGCAGATGATGGACGGACATTGGCCATCCGATTTTTGGGCCAACGACCCGGTCAAAGGGGGAGGGAATGTCCTCTCCCAGGGGTGCCACACGATGGACCTCGTCTATTACCTGAATGAATCGGAGCCGGAACGGATTTATGCCGAGGGGGGGAACTTCACGCATGATGGAGTGCAGATCATCGATAACATCGTCGCAACGATCCGGTTTGCAAACGGACGAGTGGCCAGCATTGTCCAGGGGGACAGCGGCCAGACCCCCTTTGTCTCCAAGTTTTCCTTCCAGGTGATGGATGGAACCAGGACCGCGCACCTGCACGACCGAATGAAAACGGCCACGCTCTTCGACGGAGAAAAGAGTACCGAACACAAAGACCCGGAGGAGTACGGCTTCCAGGAAGAAAACCGCGACTTCATCCGGGCGCTTCAAACGAAGCAAAAGCCCCCGATCACGCACCGGGACGGATTGCGGGCAACCCTCCTGATCCTGAAGGCGTTTGAATCAATCAGGACCGGGCTTCCGCAAGACGTTCGCTTCTGATGATTCCCATACAGACTGACAAGCATCGGAGTCCCATGCACGCGGTTCCTCCGGCAGAATGGCATACCTATCGCCGTGACAACCAGTTGTCGGGACGTTGCCTCATTCCCGGCGCGATCGTTCACCCCGCTGTGCAGTGGCAGTACGCGCTCGACGGGAGTGAGAACGAGGTTTTTGTCACACCCAACAGTGACGGCAGCCATGACCTTCTCCTCGCGTATGGAGGATGTGTCGTCCGCACTTCGTGGCGGGGAGAAATTGTGTGGAAGACGCCGAGCTACGGCCTGAACGCGATCGGGAGGGTTGTTGACCTGGATGGCGACGGGATTGAGGAAATCCTCGCGTCCACCGGCTATGAAGTCTTCGTCCTGTCGGCACAGGACGGCCGGGTCCTGTTACGGGACTATGTCGGTTTCCCCGCCTCTGCCGGTACGCCCGCCAACATGATGCTCTGCCACCGTTTCGATCCCTCCTCTGCGGGAATGCATTTGATTGTACCGATGATGAGCTCGAAGGAGGTCCGGGTGTTCGATTTCCGTGAGGGTGCGTCCAAGGTCCGGCTCACCCACACGCTCTGGATGGACGACGCCTATCACCCGACCGTCGCCGCCGCGGATCTCGACAACGATGGAATCGACGAGCTGGTCGTCTCGAAACTTTGCGGCGTGTACGTGTTCGACGTCCTGAGCGGGAAGATGAAGTCGTTGACGCGGTGGACCTCAAACGGCGAGCGTCACCGTAACTATGGATTGCTTCAGCTCATTGACATTGATAACGACGGCAATCGGGACATCGTCATCGCGGCCGACCGGGTCGCGCGGCATCTCTCCGTTCTGAAAAACGACGGGAAGGGAAACTTCTCGCCCCTCTGGGACCGTTTTATCGAGTTCATTTATCCGAACGATACTACCGAAGTCCGGCACACCGGAAATTCCGTCTGTGACGTCGATGGCGACGGCAAACGGGAGCTGGTCGTATCGCTCTTCAACGCACGGGGTGACGGACGATGGTGGCTGGAAATCATCGACCCGATTTCCGGGGGCGTGAAGCATGAAGTGCCCGACCGGTATCTTTGGGGAGTACAAGATATCGACGGCGACGGGGTTTCGGAGCTCCTCGTGAGTGAGGAAAAAGCACGCCAGCCGAAGCCATTCTCTG
>DKJQ01000066.1 GCA_002454845.1 Ignavibacteria bacterium UBA6688 | reverse complement strand
TCCCCTTCCCTTACGGGCGGGGCGTTCTCAACTCCACCGGAACCAATTCCAGGACATCGGGTGGAAACTTCTGTTGCGGTTGCGGATCGTGAAACAACACCGGCGCAACAAAGAGGCTCCCAATAATGAGAAGCAGCGCAATCGACGCTGCAGCCGGAAGAGGAAAGGCGATTCGCAGGTCCCAGATGGATGTTGTACGGGAGATGGGTCGTTCTGTCGGTATCAAACCTTCGGCGCGCATGCGGTCATCAAGCTCGTCCGGGGCAGTTATCGGTTCCGCGTTCATCAATTCCGCTCTGACCTGCAGGCTTGCATGAAAGAAGTCCCTGCACGCGGAGCAAGCACCCAGGTGGGCAAACATAGTAGAAGATTCCTCCCCGCGAAGTTCGTTCTCAAGCAACTGACCGATTTGGATTTGATACTGTTCACACGTCATGGTTCTTTCCTTTCGGCAACATACGGCATGAATTTCTTTGTCAGCGCCCTGCGGGCCTTGAAGAGCCTCGACTTAACGGAACTTTCCGTATCGCCTGTCACCGCTGCGATCTCCGCGTACGAAAGTTGTTCATACTCTCTCAACATCAACACCTCGCGGTACTCCGGCTTAAGCCTTTCCAGCAACCGCTGTACGATCTCGACTCTTTCCTTCCCTATCATGGAATCGAGGGGCGTCCCTTCTTCCCAAACATCCTGCGCTTCCCCGTCCAGCCCCTCCAGATTTTTTTTCCTGCGGAGAATTGCATACGCCTCATTCCGTACAATCGCGAACATCCAGGGGCGGAACGAGGCAGGATTGTGCAGCGTGGGGAGGCGGTTGTGTATCTTGACAAACGCTTCCTGAACGGCATCCAACGCATCGTCCCGGTCTTTCAACAGCCGCATGCAAAAAGCAAAGAGTGCGTGTTTATACCGCTGATAGAGCTGGGCGAAGGCTGCAGAATTCCCGGCGTTGATCTGATCAATAAGTTGTTCGTCCGTAAAGGGCTGCAAGCGGGTGCTTTCTGGTGGTGAAAAGCCGGGAACGCCCTAAGATACGACTCCTGCCACAAGTTACAACTGGGAAGTTCTTACACACCGCACTCAGGATAGATGGAATAAGGGGCAAAAAGTTGCCGTGTGCCCTAACTCACCGTTGCGTCGCGTTGTCGTTTTTGATATTGCTTCTCGGAGCCGCCTTCGGTAGATTGACGATGAGTTACCAGGAGGGATTTCGATGGGACGCCGAATTACGCTTCTCTTATTGGGTTTCTTTCTCCTCACCAGCTGCTCCCCTGTCGCCTTACCGCAATCTCAAACCATTGAACCGGCGTTTCCCTCTCTTTCCTTTTCAAGTCCGGTTGACCTCCAGGATCCACGCGACGGCACCAACCGGCTCTTCGTCGTCGAACAAGCCGGTATCATCAAGGTCTTTGAAAATACCTCCTCTGTCTCCTCCTCCACAGTATTTCTCGATATCCGGGACCGGCTGGAAAGCGGAGGAGAGCGCGGATTGCTCGGACTCGCCTTCCACCCTTCGTATGCCACCAATGGATATTTCTACGTCAACTACACGGCCCCCAATCCGTTAAGGACCATCATCGCCCGCTACTCCGTCAGCACGACCGACCCGAACCAAGCCAACAAGGGGAGCGAGCACATTCTGCTCACGTACGATCAGCCGTTCTCCAATCATAATGGCGGACAGGTTTCATTCGGTCCGGACGGATACTTGTATATCGCCTCGGGAGACGGAGGTTCGGGGGGCGATCCGCAAAACAACGCCCAGAACCGTTCAAGCCTCCTGGGCAAAATTCTCCGCATCGATGTGAACAATCCGTCGGGGGGAAGAAACTACGGGATCCCGGCCGACAACCCTTTCGCCGGAAACAGTTCGGGATTCCGGGGGGAGATCTTCGCGTACGGTCTGCGCAACCCGTGGAGGTTCAGTTTCGATACAGGTGCGGGGACGCTATGGTGCGCTGATGTTGGACAAAATGCGCGCGAGGAAATTGACATCATCGTGAACGGGGGCAATTACGGCTGGCGAATCATGGAAGGAAGCCTCTGCTATGACCCATCCACCGGATGCACGACAGCCGGACTGACGCTCCCTGTGTGGGAGTACGGTCGATCCGAAGGGTACTCCGTCACGGGAGGATTTGTGTACAGAGGAACAAGGAATCCTGAACTTACGGGGGCCTATATTTATGGCGACTATGGTTCGGGACGAATCTGGGCATTGCGTTCCAACGGAGTCGATCCCCCGGCCAATTCTCTGATCGCGCAGATTTCTTCCAATCGTCTTTCCTCCTTCGGTGTCGACCGGAACAACGAACTCTCTATTTGTTCGTTCGATGGGAAGATTTACCGGTTCGCGGCGACGCCAACCGGAATTCAAAATGAAGAAACAATCCCGTTAACCATGGAGTTGTTTCAGAACTATCCCAATCCCTTCAACCCGCAAACAAGTTTGAAGTTTTCCCTCCCAACATCCACATTCGTCGCGCTCAGAATATTCGATGCCTTGGGAAGACACGTGGGAACTCCGGTGAACGAATTCCGGACGGCGGGCGAGCACTCAGTCGCTTTTGATGCTTCGCATCTTCCCGGCGGGATGTATGTGTGCAAGCTCGAGGCTGCAGGACAATTTCTGATTCAAAAAATGTTGCTAGTCAAATAATTACAGAATCAAACTTTCAAACCGCGGAGGATTCAATGAAAAACAAAAATTGCTTTTCCATACTAGTTGCTTTTGTTATTTTCACTGCTGTGTTTGCAGTTCCGGTCGTCGGTCAGGTCGACTTCAAGGTCGGAGGCGGGATCGGGCTAGTCATGCCGGCCGCCGACTACGGCGGCTCGACCATCGATTATTACAATGGAGCCAAGTACGGGCTCGGGACAGGGTACAACCTCCATGTGAAGGCCCGGTTGGGACTTGTCGGATTCCGTCTGGCGGGAGAGGTCGACTACTCCTCTCTGAGCAACGATGGCTACTCCGAACCCGGTCAGGGGAAGGTGGAGATTTCACAGCAGGTTCTCTCCATCAAAATCGGACCTGAAATGCACCTCTCCATCCCGATGATGCCGATTACTCCGTACCTTGGTGCCAATGTCGCGCTGCACCGGTTCAGTGGCGAGACGATCTTTCAGGGTGTTTCACAGGTTTCGAGTGCAAGCTATGCCCTGGAATCGGCCACCCGGCTCGGTGTCGGGGTGAACGGTGGAGTCTTGTTCAGCCTCGCCCCCTTCACCTCACTGGATGTCAGCATCGGATACAATCTGATGAATCTCAGCGGCAATGAGTGGAAGGATTTAAACCCGACCCAGGATCAGCGGATCGACACCTACCTCGCCCTGAATGACGAACAGGACCCGGCCTACCAGGCTGGAAACGCCAGGCATGTCGTGGGCGCTGCGAGGGATATTCACTCGATCCAGATCGGGCTCACAATACTATTCGGCCTATGACCAGATCACTGTTTGGACCGGAAGTTTCCAACACTCCGCATCATCCCCTGGATGAACTTGCTTTGATGGAAAAGTGGGTACGCATCCTCGATCGTATCGCCGCATCCATCTGTCTCACCCTGGGTGGACTTATTGCGATCGCCGGAGTTCTGTTTATCGCCGTAACGTACATGGATCACGGGACAATGAGCGGCCATGAGTTTACCCTGATACTCGCCGCGACCATGCTGGCGACGGGAGGATCGCTTGCTTACGCCGCCAGGAGCATGCAGCGACATTCCCGCTGGCGATGGGTCGTCCATGCATTGCCGATCATCATCTTACTTGTCGGCTACTCACTGGCGATTCTCCTCTCGGACTCGCTTGCCGGCCTGTAATCTTTTGTCGGAGGGGGGGAGTGGTTGACTTTTCCCCCTCTCTTCTCTACCTTTTCCCCGCACCACACCCCACTCCCCCTCTTTTCACCCAATGTTGGAGGAATTCATGAAATTTGTCCGCACCACTTTTATCGCGCTGCTCGTTTGCTCCTGCCTCACCGCTCAACAGAAAACCGAACCTCAAGGCACCGGCTTAACAGAAAAAACGGCCGGCTTTGAGAAACTTCCCGGTTTCATCACGCTCTACTGGGACGTCAAAGCGGGAAAGATCTGGATGGAAATTGACCGATGGGATGCGGAGTTTTTGTACGTCAACTCTCTTTCCGCCGGCATCGGATCGAATGACATCGGGCTTGACCGTGGACAGTTAGGGGATACGCGCATCGTGAAGTTCCAGCGAACCGGTCCCAAAGTGTTGCTGATCGAACCAAACTATGCCTACCGGGCCGTAACGGACAATGCAGATGAGCGGCGGGCGGTGGAGGAGGCGTTCGCCCAATCTACAATTTGGGGATTCGAAGTCGGGGCAGAAGAGGGGAATCGTGTTTTGGTTGATGCCACTGCGTTTTATTTGCGCGATGCACACGATGTCTCGGGGGCACTGAAGCGCTCCAATCAAGGGACCTTCAGGCTTGATGCCTCCCGGTCCGCGTTCCATCTCCCCCGGACCAAAAACTTCCCTCAGAACACAGAGGTTGAGGCAACACTGACTTTCACCGGCGACGATCCGGGAGCGTGGCTGCGGCAAGTTGCGCCAACGCCGCAAGCTGTTACGGTCCGGCAGCATCATTCATTCATCCAGCTTCCCGATCCGGGCTACACTCCCCGTGCATTTGATCCGCGGGCAGGTTACTTTGGCATCTCGTATATGGATTATGCAACACCCATCGACGAGCCGATCACCAGGCGATTCATCGCCCGCCATCGGTTGAAAAAGAAGGATCCAACGGCTGCGGTCAGCGAGCCGGTCAAACCCATTGTCTATTATCTCGACCGCGGCACGCCCGAGCCGGTACGGTCCGCCCTGCTGGACGGCGCCCGCTGGTGGAGTCAGGCATTCGAGGCGGCCGGTTACAGGAACGCCTTCAGGGTGGAGATGATGCCGGAGGGAGCCGACCCGATGGATGTGCGCTATAACGTCATTCAGTGGGTCCATCGTTCAACACGCGGGTGGTCATACGGCGCCTCAATCACTGATCCGCGAACCGGGGAGATCATCAAAGGTCATGTATCGCTCGGGTCCCTGCGCGTGCGCCAGGATTACCTGATCGCGGAAGGACTGCTCGCTCCGTACGAAGAGGGGAAACCGGTCCCCAAAGTCATGGAAGAGATGGCGCTGGCGCGGTTGCGACAGCTCTCGGCGCACGAGGTCGGACATACCATCGGTCTCTCGCACAATTATGTTGCAAGCACGGAAAACCGGGCTTCCGTCATGGACTACCCGCATCCCTGGATCACGTACACCAAAGAGGAGAAGATTGATCTGTCGGACGCCTATGCAAGCGGTATAGGGGAATGGGACAAGGTTGCGGTCACGTACGGGTACCAGGACTTCCCTTCCGGACGTGACGAAAGAAAGGAACTCGAATCGATCATTCTCGATGCGATGAAGCGCGGACTGGTGTTCCTTACGGACCAGGATGCGCGACCGCAGGGGAGTCCGCATCCGCAGACACATCTTTGGGATAACGGGAAGAATGCCGTTCAGGAATTAGAGCGGCTGATGGTCATCCGGCAAATCGCTCTCAGGCAGTTCTCCGAGAAGAACATCAAACCGGGTGCGCCGCTGGCAACATTGGAAGAGGTACTGGTGCCGATTTATCTTCTGCATCGGTACCAGGTCGAGGCCGCGGTCAAAGTTCTCGGAGGGGTCTCTTACACCTACGCCCTCCGTGGCGACGGTCAGAGACCCACAACACCGGTCCCGTATAAAGAT
This sequence comes from Ignavibacteria bacterium UBA6688, assembly GCA_002454845.1. Classification (GTDB taxonomy): domain Bacteria; phylum Bacteroidota; class Ignavibacteria; order UBA10030; family UBA10030; genus UBA6688. The sequence goes on along the minus strand of DKJQ01000066.1, from coordinate 2,988 downwards.
CAGAACGAAGCGCTGACGGCATTGCTCTCAACCCTCAAACCGCAATTCCTCGAGCTTCCGTCGAACATCTCCGCATTAATTCCTCCAAGGCCGTATGGATTCGGACGTCACCGGGAGCTCTTCCGCAACCGGACCGGAGGAACCTTCGATCCCCTTTCGGCGGCGGAGGCGTCCGCCCACCATACCGTTACCCTGTTGCTCCATCCGGACAGGACCGCACGGTTGGTGGAGCAGAACGCCCGCGACCCGAAACAGCTCAGCCTCGGCCAGGCCATCGACAGGCTCGTTGGCGGGACCTGGAAGTTGCGGCGGCTGTCGGGTTTGGCGCTGGAGATTCAGCACACCGTGGAGCTGGTGGTATTGTACAACTTGATGGGACTCGCTTCCAACGAGAACGCCATGCCCCAGGTACGGGCGCTTGCCTATCTGAAGCTTGCAGAACTGGAGACGTGGATCCGCAAGACAGTGCCACAGGGACAATTGAGCGAATCCAGGAACGCCCACTATTCATTTGCCCTGCAACAAATCGCTCTTTGGAAGGAGGACCCAAAGAAACTCTCGCTCCCGCGTCCGGCAGAAGCGCCCCCGGGACAACCGATCGGGGATCCCGGGTGCGATTGGGATTAACCGAAACACGATCTTTTTTGGCGAAGCACATGAAGGGGAACTTTTTCCTCGCTCCTGCGTCAACAGACTATCGCTTTTTCATCCGGGAGCCGACATGAAACCCTTGATCATCCTCTTTCTTTTGCTTCTTCCTGCTCTGGTGTGGGGGCAGGAGAAACCCTCGCTGCGCCATGAAGACCGGGTGAGGATCGCCGAAGCGTTCCGACTTGCTGAACATATTGGTAACGATGTTTGGGAGAACTGGGATAACGCCCCGTTTGCCTTTCTGCTGGTGACACCCGACTACGAGTATCTTCTCCGCCACCCCAACCCATCCGATGATTTCCTCCCGCTTGGATACGATGAACTCCTGAAGAGCGAGGTTCATTACCGGAAGCGAGTCTATTCGCCACAACTTCTCGCAACCTTTCCGGCGGTGAACGGATACTCAACCATCGTCATCGGCCAGGCCGAAAACACGATGGCCAAAAGCTCAACGCCATGGGTTGCTGTCGCACTGCACGAACATTTTCACCAGCTCCAGTATTCGCAGCCGGGATATTACCAGGGGGTCGATAAGTTAAACCTCTCCCGCGGCGAACAATCAGGAATGTGGATGTTAAACTATCCATTCCATTACGATTCTGCTGTCGTCACAGCGGCATTTTCCAAATTATGTTTACAGCTTGCGTCTGCTCTGAAGGCTCTCGGAAGTGCATCGTTCAAAGGAGAGGTTGATCGGTATCTCGACGCACGAAGAGAGTTCAAAAATCTCTTGAAGGAGAACGATTATCGTTACTTTTCTTTCCAGCTCTGGCAGGAAGGGATCTCCCGGTACACGGAATATCGGGTCGCCAGCCTTGCTTCAGAGGGTTATGTTCCTTCAAATGAATTTCAGAAACTCCCCGACTTCACTCCGTTTGACATCGTTGCCGCGAACCTGAGAAAGGGGATTGTCGATATCCTTCCCACAGTAAACCTCGCAAAATCCAGGCGCTCCGCCTTCTATCCTTTCGGTGCGGCAGAGGGACTGCTGCTCGATGCCGTCAATCCCCGATGGCAGGAGGAATATTTTCAGGAGAAGTTTTATTTGGAGAGGTATTTTCGGTAGTTCGATACTCCCTCTGGCATTCTTCATCTTCTCCTCGTATACTCTTCCCATCACCCCCATTACCTGCCACCAATCACCTATCACCTGCTTTTCGTGAACCAGCCGGAGGCCCATAACTTCAATCGCGAAGCGATTGTCAATTTGGATCTGCGCAAATCCCAATCAAACCTCAGTTAACAAACCACGAACAGTAAAAAGTACCACATATACCCGTGAACCGTACTGACCGTCTTCTCGCCATCGTCCTGGAACTTCAGGGGAAGGGAACCGTCACCGCCGAACATCTTGCGGAGACCTTCGGCGTTACCAAGCGGACGATCTACCGCGACGTCGGGGCGCTCTCGGAAGCCGGGGTCCCGGTCGCCGCCGAGGCAGGCGTCGGGTACTCACTCGTCGAAGGGTACTTTCTCCCCCCGGTTAATTTCACGAATGAGGAAGCGATCATGCTGCTCCTGGGTGCGGATTTCATTTCACAGAGTTTCGGCCGCGAGTACGGTGCGAGCGCCTCAGCCGCAGGAAGGAAGATTGAAGCGCTCCTTTCTGCCTCCATGCGGAAAGAGGTGCAGGAGCTCAAGCGCAGCATGCGTTTTCTTTCCATGGGCCAGCCGGGCAAGGGGCATGAATTGGAGATCCTCAAACAGGTCCGCCGCGCCGTCGTCGAACGCAAAACCATTCGCTTCACCTACTACAAGCGGTATGCACAAGACAACGAAGGCCCACTGACACGGGAAGTCGATCCCTATCTCCTGATGAATATCAGCGGCAACTGGTTGTGTGGCGGGTTCGACCACCTGCGCAAAGCTACCCGGAGCTTCCGCCTCAGCCGCTTCGAAAAACTGGAACTCACCAACCGGTCATTCGTCCGGCCCAGGCATTTCCTCAAAGCATTCGGCAATGATGAGGCGTTCAGCGTAACAGTCAAGGCTCTTTTTAACCCCAAGGTCGCACGGTGGGTGCTCGAATCACCCCCCTTCTTCCTGGCCTCCCACCGCCACTCCGCGAAAGGTCTTCTCGTGACACTCAAGGGAAATAACGAGGAACAGATTCTGCAATGGCTCCTCAGCTGGGGGTCCCAGGTGAAAGTTCTCTCTCCCGAGTCGATCCGGACAAAGCTCGCGTCGGAAGCCGAGCAGGTTCTTGCCTCGCATCGATCCCATCAGTCGTAGTCCTGCAATAAGGCCCTGGCAAAAACATAACACGGAGTGACCTGAGAAGACACGGAGAATCACAGAGGAAAAAAGAGAAAACCTCAGTGGATTTCTGGCTTTTTC
>DKJQ01000032.1:2176-3054 GCA_002454845.1 Ignavibacteria bacterium UBA6688 | reverse complement strand
CGCTGTCGTCTTTACAGCTTACCAGCATCAACGAAAGCGTAAACACAACGCACGCTGCAACAAAGAGAGATCGCATGGCGGAACCTCCTGATGATTGTTCATTGGAATGTTGACTCGGTCACATCGAACGATTATCGAATTTCATAATCTTTGGTTGCCAACGCCGGCGATGACCGACGCGGCCTCACCTCAATCCTTCATTTGCGGCGCGTTTGCCGGGAAGCAGGACACGGAGGTTGTTTCTCGAACCGGGGAACTCCGGGTTCGGCCACGCGATGTTTTACGTCGTGACCTGCGTGGACACGGTTGATCGCGTCGACTGATATTCGGAGGAGAATAATCCTTGCAATGGGGTGCAGGATGGGGATGTGGGTAATCGTGGGCTGGATTGCGCCGGGAGAGTTGAGAAGGGGATTGCTCCCGACAGGAATCCGGGGAACGCTGACCTACAGAAGAAAGTATCTGTGCAGGATGATACCAGGCTTTCGTCAAAGGGGCTATCATGGTAGCCCTCAGGATCTTCGAAACCGCGGTGCGAAGCCTCAACAATAAACCGCGGCAATGTTACTGAAGTCCCGACTCATTGTCAAGTGAGCCTCGCGAAGAGCATAGGAACCATTCTCAGAATGATTGCTGATATATTGTTTGTCTCCCTTGTTCGTTGTACCTTCTCGGGAGCGAAATCGCTTTAACCGAGAAGGCTCACTCAACGGCATTCAGCAGTGTTGAACTCCGCGTCGACTGCAGGTATCCGCATGAGTTCACCGATGCTCCGGATCCCCGACGCACCGTTGCCGACTGTTAATCTCGCATAGTCTCTGAATGAAGAAATTCACACTCAAACAACTCCCGACCGACCATCTCCACTTGGTCCAGCC
>DKJQ01000032.1:0-2063 GCA_002454845.1 Ignavibacteria bacterium UBA6688 | reverse complement strand
GGACCGCACCTGATCATTGCCGGTGCCGGGACAGGGAAGACGAGGACGATCGTGTTCCGCGTCTCCTACCTCATCGAGCTGGGGGTGAAGCCGTCGTCGGTCCTTCTCCTCACCTTCACGCGCAAGGCGGCGTTCGAGATGATGCGCCGGGCGTCAATCCTGCTCGATAGCCGCTGCGAGCAGATCTCAGGAGGAACATTCCACTCTTTCGCCAACGGCATCCTCCGCAAGTACGCCGGCCAGCTCGGGTACGACGCCAATTTCACGATCCTTGATCAGACCGATGCAGAAGACGTTATCAACCTGATCCGCACACGGATGAAGCTCGACACGAAGGAGAGACGCTTCCCGCGGAAGGAGGCTCTGTACGACCTTTACAGCCGCTGCCTCAACACCCTCACCCCCTTGAAGGATCTCCTGGCCCTTGATTATCCCAATTATCTCGAGCAGGAACCGGATATCCAGGCTGTCCACTCCGCTTACGTCCAATACAAAAAACAGCACAACCTGATGGACTACGACGACCTGCTGGTCAACCTCGTGGTGCTGCTCAAGCAGAACGAACCGGTGCGCGCCGTGCTGTCGGACAAGTACAAGTATATCATGGTGGATGAGTACCAGGACACGAATAAGGTGCAGGCGGAGGTGGTAAAATTGCTGGCCTTCAAGCATCGGAACATCATGGTGGTGGGGGATGACGCGCAGTGCATCTATTCGTTCCGCGGCTCAACCATCAAGAACATCATGGAGTTTCCGCAGGAGTTCGCCGATTGCAGGATCGTCAAGCTGGAGGAGAACTACCGCAGCACACAGCCGATCCTGAACCTGGCGAATGAAATACTTAAAAGATCGGTCTAATGTTTAAAGTTTCAAGTTCAATGTTGGCGTGAGCAACTTTAAACTTTGAACTTGAAATTTTGAACTTAAAACTCAAAATACTATGTACTACAAAGAACTCTACACACACAAATCCGGTGGTTCTCTTCCGCAGTTGGTGAGCGCGGAGAACGAGAATATGCAGTCCCGTTACGTGGTGCAGAAGGTCCTTGCCCTGCGTGAGGAAGGGGTGCCGTTGCAGGAGATAGCCGTCCTGTTCCGTTCGTCCTTCCTTTCGTTCGATCTTGAAATCGAGCTGACGAAAGCAAACATCCCCTTTATGAAGTTCGGCGGCTTCAAGTTTATCGAGACCGCCCACGTCAAAGACATGGTAGCCTACCTCCGGGTGTTGGAGAACCCGCGCGACGTCGTCTCGTGGAACCGCATCCTGTTGTTGATCGAGGGCGTCGGTCCACGCACGGCGGAGAAGATCATCGATGATATTTTGAAAAAGAGAGTGAGGGGAGCTGAGCCCGGGGCACCTGCAGGAGGAGGCGGGGGCACCTCAGCCGACCTCTCCCGCTATTGGATACAGTTCAACGATTATCCGGAAAAGGTGCAGACGTTGTTCGATGTGCTCAGGCAGGCTGCAAAGCCGTCCGTGGCCCCCGCGGAGAAAACGCAGCAGATCCTCCGGTACTACGAGCCGATGTTGAAAACCCGCTACGACGACCACCAGAAGCGGCGCAAAGACCTGGAGATGTTCCAGAACATCACGGAGCGGTATCAGGATGTGAGTTCGCTTCTCACGGACCTTGCCCTGGAGCCCCCGAATGAAAGCATCGTCGATGTCGAGTCCCCCGGACCGGAGGACGAGTACCTGACCCTCTCCACCATCCACAGTGCCAAGGGACTCGAGTGGCATTCCGTGTTCGTTATCTACGCGCTGGAGGGGCGCTTCCCGACCATGCGCTCGGTGGGGAGCGACGAGGAGGTCGAGGAGGAACGGCGGCTGATGTACGTCGCCTGTACCCGCGCGAAGGAGAACCTCATCATCACCTACCCGATGAACATCTACGACCGGGAGAGCGGCATGATCCTCACGAAGCCGTCGCGGTTCATCCAGGGGATTGGTGAGCATTTGTTGGAGCCGTGGGTGGTCGAGTAAAGATGAACGGGGGCAGGGGTGCGGGGGGGGGCTGGAGGCGTACTACTGAGGATTGCGAATGCGATCCTCTCCCTGAATC
>DKJQ01000278.1 GCA_002454845.1 Ignavibacteria bacterium UBA6688 | reverse complement strand
GAGCTCAAAAGAGGACACTACCTTTTCTTATTCTCTCTGGCATTTCAGGAGATTTTTTCGCATCCTGAAGTTTGTATGGGATATTTTTTCCAACAACAACCGGCAGAAGATGGGAAAACGCACGAACGACCTCGATTTAATCTCCTCACGTCTCCGCACATTAGCCAACAATCTCTGGTGGACCTGGAACCCGCAAGCACAGGAACTTTTTAGAGAGCTTTCCCCCCTCGTCTGGGAGCGGTCGAATCATAATGCAGTGGAAATCCTCAAGGAGCTCTCGGCCCAGGAGCTGGTCGCCCGGCTGCATGATCCGGATTTTCTCCGGAAGGTCGCGGACATCCTGGAGGAATTTGAGTCCTATATGCACGACACGCATACCTGGGTTTCCGAGCATGCGCCGGGCCTCAAGAACCCCGTGGCTTACTTCAGCGCTGAATTCGGGCTTCACGAATCACTCCCCATTTACTCCGGGGGGCTCGGCGTCCTCTCCGGCGACCACACCAAATCGGCAAGCGACCTCGGTATCCCATTCATCGGCATAGGCTTGTTCTATCGCCACGGATATTTTCAGCAGCGCATCGACCCCTCCGGATGGCAACAGGAACTATATCCGATGAACCACCCCGAGCAGCTGCCGCTCGAGTTAGTGACGTTGGAAGAGGGGGGACGACTGCTCAACTCCGTCGAAATAGGGCACAGCACCGTCTATATTCAGGCATGGCGTGTCAGGATCGGGCGGGCAACGCTCTACCTGCTCGATACAAACCTCCCGGAAAACGACCAGCATTTCCAGGGACTGACTGGTCATGTGTATGGGGGCGATATCGACACGCGGATCGGACAGGAGATTGTTCTCGGCATTGGCGGGGTCCGGCTTCTTGCCTCGATGGGGATTGAACCGGGCGTCTACCATATGAACGAAGGACATTCGGCGTTTCTGACCCTCGAACTGCTTCGCCGCTTGCTGAAGGAGGGACGAACACAGGAAGAAGCACGTCGGACCGTTTCTTCACGATGCATCTTCACAACGCACACTCCGGTCCCGGCAGGTCATGACCGGTTCAGTTCCGAGTTGATGGTCCATTCACTCGGGAGATTTTGGGGAGAGACGGGATTATCCCATGACAACCTGATGGCGTACGGCCGGGTCAATCCGGAAGACGAAGGTGAATGGTTCACCATGACCGTTCTCGCGCTTCGCATGTCCAGGGCAGCGAACGGGGTCAGCGAGTTACACGGGCAGGTCAGCCGCGACATGTGGAAGGAACTGTACCCCTCCGTCGAAGTCGGGGACGTGCCCATCGGCCACGTCACCAACGGGATCCATACGCCGAGTTGGGCAACAAGCAAATCTCACGAGTTCTGGAACAAGCGGCTCAGCGTGGATTGGACGGCGAAACTCATGGACGTCCCCTACTGGAATAAGATCGGGCACAATGGGTTGGCGACGGACGAAGAGCTCTGGGCATTGCGGTACACCTTGCGGCGGGAACTGGTGGAGTTTGTCCGGACACGGATGCGGGAACAGTATCTGCGTTCCGGCGTCGACGGGATGACCTCTGCGGACCACCTGCTTTCACCCGATGCACTGACGATCTGCTTCGCGCGGCGGTTCGCCACCTACAAGCGCGCTCCCCTCCTCTTCCGAAGCTTGGAACGGATCATCCCGGTCCTGGCAAACCCCGATCGTCCCGTTCAGATCGTCTTTGCAGGAAAGGCGCATCCGCGTGATAACGAGGGGAAGAAGTTCATTCAGAAAATCATTGAAACGTCGCGGCACCCACAGCTTACCGGCAGAGTCGTGTTTGTGGAGAACTACGACATGGATGTTGCCCGGCATTTGATTTCCGGGGCCGACATCTGGTTAAACAACCCGCGGCGGCCGTTGGAGGCGAGCGGGACCAGCGGAGAAAAGGTGATCATCCACGGCGGGTTGAACCTGAGTATTATGGACGGTTGGTGGCGCGAGGCGTTTAATGGCACCAACGGTTGGGCGATCGGGGAGGACCATTCGGAACCCGACATCGAAGCGCAGGATGAGAAGGATTTCGAGAACCTGTTCCGGACCCTGGCAGAAGAGGTGGTTCCCGAGTTCTACACACGAAACGAGGGGGGCATCCCAACCCGGTGGATCCAGCGGATTCGGGAGTCGATGCGGACGTTGGTGCCTGTTTATAACACCGACCGGATGGTCGGGGAGTATGTCCGGAAGTATTACCTTTGAGATTCCCCCCAAATACTCTCGTCACCCCCGCCCAACCGATGCTGCCCCTGGTGAAGCTTTCTTAATCTCTTAAATCCCGTATTGACATTCCGGGAACGAGTAAATATCTTGCTGCACCTTGAATCTGAGGGTGCGAACCGACCATTCCCGATGGAGTGGGTTCCGTTCACGATTTTCCGGAGGTCCAGGATGGGGCTCCCTTCACTCATACCAATTCTTCCTGATCCAGGCTGATACCCGCACTGCATGGCACACGACGATACCGGCTCCCGTAAGCTCGCCGCAATAATGTTCACGGACATCAAAGGCTTCTCCAAGAAAATGGGGGAAGACGAGGTGGCGGCCATGCAGGTTCTCCGCACCCACGACGCCATGATGAAAGCGGTGGTTGAGAAGCATGGCGGGGTTGTGATCAAATCCATCGGCGATTCGTTCATGGTTGATTTCTCCAGTGCCGTGAACGCCGTAAAATGTGCCATTGAAGCACAGGAGAATTTCTGGAGCTTCAACAAGGGGAAATCGGAATTCGAGAAGATTGAGATCCGCGTCGGCATCCATCTGGGGGATGTGATCACGTTGGGGAACGATGTGTACGGCGACGGCGTCAACATTGCTGCTCGCATCGAGGCCATCACCGAACCCACCCGCATTTGCATCTCCGAGGACGTGTACAAACAGGTCCGGAACAAGATGCAGATCAAGGTGTACAAGATGGGTTTCATCGAGTTGAAGAACATCGCCTATCCCGTGGAAGTGTTTGAGCTGCTCTTCGAGTCGATCCCCGAACTCTCCCAACCGTCCGAAGGCGCGCAAAACCGTTTAAGCCAGAAAAAGGCGGAGTCCATCAGCAAGCAGGAGGAAGAGGAAGCGAAGGTCGTGGAGGTTGCGCGCAAGAAAGCGGACGAGGAGAAAAAGAAAGAGGAGGATGAAAAACAACGACAGGCAAATGAGATTTTCGAGCGCGCCGAACAGCATTTCAAAGCGGGGGAAATCAACGAAGCCGACGAGGCGCTGAAGGAGGTTTTCCGGATCGCCCCGATGCACTACGGCGCTCAAATGATGGTATTACAAGTCGAGGAAGAGCTGGCCCGGCGCGAGGACGAAGCCCGACGGCAGAGGGTGAAGGATGAAAAGAAACGAAAAGAGGAAGAACGGCAGGCCAAAGTTCAGGCCTGTCTCGAGAGGGCCATCCAGTTCGTTGAGCAGGATCAGTTTCCAGAGGCGCTGGCCGCGGTCAAGGATGTTTATCTGATCGATCCGAAAAACGCTGAAGCGAAGCAACTCGAGGAGCAAATCCGTCAGGCGGAACAGGCACAACAGGAGCTGGATCGTCTCCAGGCACTCGAATCCGAGCAACAGGCGCAGGAACTGGAGCAGCGTCAGCGCCGTGAGGCAGAGGCGATGCTTGCCCAGGCAAAGGCAGAAGCGATGGAGGGACGTCAGGTTCTCCTGGCCGAGGCCGAAAAACCAGATTTGAAATTGTATCTGCGCATCGCCGCCGGTGTTGTTATCGTGATAGCCGCGGCAATCCTCATCCTCCAACCCGAATTCCTCTTTCCGTCCCCCCCCAGGATCGCTGTTCTTCGGTTCGACAACGCACAACTGCGGGGGGAAGAAAATTATTCCGGAGCGGCCGTAGCAACGCTCCTGGGCGAGGGCCTGGCCCGATCCCCGGATCTGATCGTTCTCGCCCCCTCAACGGCAACGAAAACCGACCTCGCCGATCTCCGGGATAATCTTGGATTGCAGTACGCCGTTCTCGGCACGTTTCGCAATACCGACCTCGGGATATCCGTAGCCGCCCGGCTGGTAGAGGTTTCGACGAATGAAACGCTCTGGCAAACCAGCGTGGACGGGAACCTGCTGGAACTCCCGCAGATCGCTACCAGGCTCACCGAAGCCATCCTGACGCAACTCCAGGTCGGGTCGGCCGACCTTCCCTCACCCCGACGACCATCGCCCAGTGCAGAGGCCTACGACTATTACCTGCGCGGTATCCACCTTGTGCAGCAGCCTAACGTAGCGGCGATTGAACAGGGGATCGCCTACCTTCAGATCGCACTCCAGTATGATTCGACCTTTGCTGATGCTCTCGCGGGCTTTGGCAGAGGTCTGCTCGAACGCTTTAAAAGGACGGGCGAGCGGGATCAGAGTCTTGTGAACCAGGCGTTCGACCTGGGGCGCGCGGCAGTGGGATTCAACTCGAGTCTCCCCCTCGCCTACGACCTCCTTGCCGAATCATACTGGTATAACCGTCGTTTCACCAACGTGCGGGAGATGGCGACCAAGAGTCTTTCGCTCCGGCCCGCTGGCACGCAGCCGTACCGCATGCTCGCTCTGGTTGACATCATCGATGGGGATTTTGAGTCCGCTGCGAAGAACATCGCTCACGTCGCACCCATCGACCCTGGACACCCTGGGACGCACTTCGTCACCGGTTTGCTTCACCATTACCAGAGAGAATATCAGGCAGCGGTGAGGTCATACGACCAGGCGGCGAAACTGGGGATGGAGGATTCCCTGCTTTCCATGAGGTTCAAGTTTAACGCCCTGATCAGCGCCGATATGGAAGAGCGGGTGTATACGGCCTGTGAACGCTATCTGGCCGCATCCGACCCAAGGACAAAGATCGTTCTCAACTATTGGATTGGGCGCGCGTACCAGCTCGAAGGTAAGCTTGACCCCTCCCTGAACGCCCTGGACGAAGGGATCGCCATTGCCGATTCGCTTCTGGGCGTCGATCCGGATAACCTCGTCTCCCACACCTACCTTGCCTTGCTCCTGTCGCGGAGAGGCAATTTCGAAGCGGCCCAGAAGCAGATGGACCGCGCGGAATCCCTTGCCCCGGACTCCCCGAACGTGCTGTACATGAAAGCACGGATGGCCGCCCTCCAACAGAACAAGGTTATTACGCTGCAATTTCTGGAAAGAGCCATCGCCGCCGAATACACCATCGAACAAATCCTCGACGTGGACCTGCTCTCGGTGGCGGGAGAGGCTGAGTTTACCTCGACGGTGGCCAGGAAGACCCGCTAATCTTCAGATCGTTACGGATTCAGCCAGTAGGTGAGCTTGACAGAGAAGACGTTATCCGGACGGTCACGAAGCAGTGTCTGCACATCCCTCCCCCACTCAAAATCCCCCCTGATTTCGTAGTTCACTTTTTCGTTTGTCCAGACAAAGTAGAGGGTCGATCCCGGGAGATACTCCCAGCGGAGGACGGCGTTGGCGCGGACCGACTTGAAGTTGAAATTGGGATTGGTGAAGGAAAAAGGATTCGCAGGCCCATTCTCTCCGTCCGGATCGACGGTATAGCGGTCATTGATGAGACCGATCGTCGAAGCTCCCTCGCCATAGCGGTTGAACGAAAAAGTGCGGGGCCTGGCGAACTCCTTGATGGTCGAATAGTTCCCGATCGAAAGAAGCGGTTGGAGGTACAACTGGAAGCTGAGCACCGGAGTGAAGGTCCAGTTGACACGGAGCGCTGCGGCAAACTGTCGCTGGTCGAGGTTGCCAAACACATACCGCCGGCCGAACGTCTCGACGGCAAAAGGATCGCTGAAGGAACTGATATACTGCGCTTTCGAGGAAAGCCGGAAGAACGTCGGCCCTCCCTGCACCTGGAGCGTCTTCGAAGCACGCCAGTTCAGGTTCAGGGAGAACGAGTGGTAGGTTCCCCGCAATGAGGAAGCGGATCCTTGGATTGTGATAGATCCCGTCAACGCTTCGCGCGGATCGCTGGAGACCTGGAGGTAACCGTCCGCTCCGGCAGGCATCTCCATGAGCGGCCCCCCGCGCGTCCGTTGGTCATCCAGCACCGTTGCATCGTAGCCCATCTGAATAAAGCTTCTCCAAAAATTCACCAACTGCACGTCGCTCGCCACCTGGTACTTGCTGCGGGTGGCAACCCCTCCAAAATTGTAGTTCCGGTAGATCGTCCCCATCAACGCCCGGTACCGGAACAACCCACCTTGTTCAAACCACTGGTAACCGGCGTAGAGATGGGCATTCAGAACATCCGCGTTTGTAAGGAAGCCTGCATCGTTTGCGTCGAATTTCGGATGGATGGCACCCACTGCTGCATTGAAGATCAGGTTCCCTTTTACTCTGTCGAGCCATACCCTCGAAGCCCATCCGGTCATGGTGGTGCCGGAGGCATCGACCTCAACATGATCCGCATCCGGCCTCTGGAAGAAATGAACTGCGGATCGTTGAAGCGAAGCTATCCGGGCAGTCGTCCCTTCAACCATGGTCCCCCCTGTCCAACCCGTCACGACCCAATCTTTTTCCTCGTCCAGAAACACCCAGCCATCGATTGCCAACGAAACGGCTCTCCTGTTCAGGACCGCGTCCAGCCGCGATTCCCTGAGGTCGCGCTCGACAAACGTGCCAAGCACACCAATGGCCTGCCGGGCCCCATTGAACTCCTTCAGTGTTCTGAAGGCAGTGTACAGGGTGAGAGGTTCGATTTCCTCGCGGAACTGAACGCCGGCAGAATCGACGCGGCCGAATTCACGGTCTGTCAGGGCTGTGACGGCTGCGATCGACCATGTCGGGTCGATCCTCCCGGTGACTTTTGCCGCCCCGAGGATGGTGGTCCGATCGGGGATATCCCGGAACCCCTGATGCGTGACGGAGCCCTGTGGCGAGCGGCCGATGCGTCGGCTGTAGAAGAAGTTCGGGTTGGTCCAGTTGAAGTTCTGGAGTGTGGCGGCCCCACCGGAGCCAAAATTATCCAGGATGGATGATCCCTCCGTAAAGAGGGGACGTTTCTCCTGATAGCGGACCTCATACGCCGTCAGGTTCACCACAGCGGGATCGACTTCCACCTGGGCGAAGTCTGGATTGAGTGAAAGACCGAGGGTCAGATCGCCGTCTAATCCGATCCTGGCGTCTGCTCCGGCACTGCCGAAGAAATCGCGACCGAGGATGAACGGGTCGTCGCGTCCCATGTTGAAGCTGGCGACGGGGGGTTTCTCAAGAAACTTCCCCGTGGCAGTAACATACGGAAGGAGTTCAACACGCGTGGGGGGCTCGATCCCCTCGACACCGTGGAGTTCGGGCCAGCGGGAAACGCGCAAGAAATCCGTACGGGGATGGAGTACGAGGAAACCTTCCTCGTTCTTCCGATGGATGCGCCGGTAAAAATCGATCCCCCAGATGTATCGATCCTGTTTGGAAAATCGAAGCTGCGAGTACGGAACACGAAACTCGGCTGTCCACCCTTTCTCATCCACCTGTACCGCCACGTCCCAAACGCCGTCCCAACTCTCATCGGTGTAGGTATCATTGGAAAAGGTTCCATCGCGGATGGCCCCGGCGGGGTTGACGATGAAATAGTATGCCGTCCTCCGGTCGTGGCCGGCATCAATCCCGAAGCCAATGTGGTCGGATTCGGGATCGCTGTCGCGTCGAGCCAGGCGACCGATGATGGAGTCAGGCCGGCTCTCTTCCATTCTTGCTGCAACATACAGGGCATCGTCGTCGTACGCAATCCATACCTCCGTCCGTTCCGAGGGAGGGGCTCCCTCATACGGTTCCCGCTGGACAAATCCATCCTCCCCCTTTCGGTCCCAGACGGATTCCGTCAGGAAGCCATCAATCCGTATCCGGTCCTGGGAGCGAACCGCTGTGAGGATGCGTTGTGATGGTTGAGACTGGGAGAATACATCTGCGAGTGTGAGACCGACGAGGCAAAGAAAGACGAGCGAAAAGCAGGTGCGGACAAAGACGGACAATCAGCCTCCTTGCTTCGTTTGCTTGTTTTATTCGCAGGAATATTGCGAAGTGGAGGTCGAAAAGCAAGGAGAAAGTAGGGGGGGGATTATCGAATCTGATCGAGGATTTGAGGAACAATTTCGTATTTCTTGAACGGGGGCATGAGGTAGACCCCGGCCACCACGGTTTTGGCTTCGTTCAGAAACTTGCTCGCGAGTTCCACCCCGACCTGAGGGGCGCGGTCCGCGGCACTGCGCAACTGTTCCCGCACCCGGTCGGGAATGGTCATGCCGGGGATTTCATTATGCAGAAACTCCGCGTGTTTGTAGCCACGCAACGGCAGGATGCCAAGCATAACCGGCTTGTGCCATTCTTCGGACCGCCTGAGAAATTGCTCGAGCGTCTTCATCTCATAGATCGGTTGGGTGTAAATGATGTCTGCTCCCGCTTCGATTTTTTTCTCAAGCTTCCGAATCTCCGCGTCCATATCGTTCGCTCGGGGATTCGCTGCGCAGGCGATCAGGAACGAGGTTTTGTGCTCAATCGTGTTTCCCATCAGGTCGCGACCCTCATTCATCGAGCGGACGGCCCGGAGAAGTCCGGCAGAATCGACGTCGAAAACGGAGGTTGCATGCGGATAGTCGCCGATGCTCGTGGGGTCGCCCGTAATGCAGAGAATATTCCGCAAGCCGAGTGCGTGTGCACCCAGCAGTTCTGCCTGCAGGCCTATCATGTTCCGGTCCCGGGTGGCAAGGTGCGTCATGGCTTCTATACCCACCTGTTGCTGGATCAGGGTGGAAAGGGCGATGGAGCTCATGCGCAACCGTGCACGGGCTCCGTCCGTCACGTTGATGGCATCAATCCCATGCTTGTGCAGATAGCGTGCGCCTTCGAGAACCGGCGCCATGTCTAATCCCCGCGGGATATCGAGCTCCACGCTGGTGAGAAATTTCTTTCCGATGTTCCGAGCAAAGAGTGATCGCTCGTCTGTCACCCTCGCTTCGACTGGCGGCGGAGCTATGCTGACTTCCGGTCTCCGCGGCCTTTCAACCCGTCCGGCCGGTTCCCCGGGCCCCGTCCGGCTCTGCAGACCATCGAGCACTGTTCGCATCGCCCGGATATGGGCCGGCGTCGAACCGCAACATGCTCCCACAAGGGTCACCCCCGCCTCCACCAGTTCTTTTGCATACGCGGCCAGGTAGTCCGGAGACGTATGATACACGGCCCGGCCGTCCAGGAGCGTCGGAATGCCTGCAGCAGGTTGCGCTGAGAGAATCACCCCATCTTTGTACATAGCCCGGATAATGCTGAACATCCGTTGCGGCCCGACGGTGCAGTTTGCCCCCACCACGTCGACGCCGCGGGAAAGGATATGCTCGACCACTTCGATGGGAAACGAACCGGAGAGGATGGAACCGTCCTCGGGGAAGGCTTTCTGGGCAACGATGGGCAGGTCGCATACTTCTTTTGCGGCCGAGATCGCTTCGTCCAGTTCCTGAAGGCTGACGAAGGTCTCGAGGATCAGGAGGTCGACACCGGTATCGACAAGAATCTCGATTTGCTCCCGGAACGCAGCCCGCGCCTCGGAGAACCGAAGCTTCCCGATCGGTTCGAGAAGTTTGCCGGATGGGCCAACGGCCCCCGCAACGTAAGCACGGTCGCCGGCTGCCCTGCGGGCAATTTCCACGGCGCGCCGATTGATCTCCACAAGTCTGTCTTCAAGGTGAAATTGGGTGAGCCTGAGCCGGTTGGCGGAGAAGGTGTTGGTCTCGATAATCTCCGCCCCCGCATCGATGTAGTCGCGGTGGACCCGTTCCACGATATGGGGGTTTTTGAGGTTTTGGATCTCGTGGGGACGCTCGGGATATTCGTACAAATCGAGGAGTGTTCCCATGGCTCCATCGCACAGGATCGGGCCTTGCCGTATGCGCTCTCGGAAATCGATCTTCACTCAGGGCTCCGTCGTCGCCATGACGATGGTGGCTGTATTATTGGGATGCAACGGTTGCGCGCACCTGCTTCCTCATCTCCTGCACGACGTCATCAGGGGTCCACTCGTTGCCGACGAAGATCTTCGCCAGGTTCCCCTTCGCATCGAGAACAGCCGTCCGAAGGTTATGCGCGATCAGTCCTCCCTCATCCTCCTCCATCGTCAGGTTGAGACCGTCGGCGAGAGTGGTAATGGAACGAATATCGTCCGTCGCAAAATCCCATGAGCCGAAGTCGGCCCCGTAGTTTTCACCGTACTTTTTCAAGACAGCGGGAGTATCGAAATCCGGATCAAAACTGATGGTCAGGAGATGCCATGTTCCACCGAGATTCCGGTCGGACTTGAGCGCTTTCTGGATCTTCGCAAAGTGGTCGCTCATGCGGATACAGAAATCGGGAAGCGGGCAGCGCGTGTAGATGAATGTGAAGGCCAGTACTTTTCCACGGAAATCGCTGAACCTGATCCGTTTTCCCTCATGGTTCGTAAACGCATAATCCGGGAGCGGCTCCCCCTCTTTATAGAGCTTGCGAAATAACACATCCTCTGCGGAGAGCTGCGCTGTTTCCCCTTTTCCCACCACGACAAGACTTGCGATCCAGCTTTCCGTCCGGGAGACCGCAAGCGTCCCTTCGACGGTATCACCTACTTCGATGCCCGTGAAGAGCGTGGAGTCCTTGATCTTGAACGGCATCGTCATGGCCTGCATGTAGTCAGGGATCTCCTCGTGGGCGATCATCATGCGACCCTTTTCCGGACTCAGTCCGACAACCTCGCCGCGCAGTTTAAACGTGACGAGCTCAGTTTGCTTCCCTTCTTCCTTCCGGGAACAACCCACCGTCACCAGAAGCATCAGGACTATCATCAGAATCGTTCCACGCACGATACGACCCTCCTCTTTGTAGAGATTACTTGTTTCTGCTTGCTCGGCCTCCGGACCACGGATGGCCGAAGGGCTGGAAGCCGCCGAAGGCCTATGACTACTCGATGCGTCAGCATCGTTCTATTTGGATCAAAGCTCGCGCAAGCGTGCGACTTTTTGGAACCAAGCCCCAGGAAAACCGGATGCGTCAGCATCGTTCTA
>DKJQ01000402.1:7916-8147 GCA_002454845.1 Ignavibacteria bacterium UBA6688 | reverse complement strand
CGGCGGGGTTGTTTCATCGCTGGGCAAAGGAATCTCGGCGGCATCCCTCGGATTGCTTCTGAAGTCGCGCGGCCTGCGCGTGACGATTCAGAAGTTCGACCCGTATATTAATGTCGATCCGGGAACGATGAACCCCTTCCAGCATGGGGAGGTGTACGTGACCGATGATGGAGCGGAAACGGATCTCGATCTCGGTCACTATGAGCGATTCCTCGACGTCAACATGACCCG
>DKJQ01000402.1:0-7824 GCA_002454845.1 Ignavibacteria bacterium UBA6688 | reverse complement strand
GAGCGCCGCGGCGAATACCTCGGCCGCACGGTGCAGGTGATCCCGCATATCACGGATGAGATCAAACGCCGTATGGCGGTGCTTGCCTCCACGGGGAAGTACGACGTGGTGATCGTCGAAGTGGGAGGGACGGTCGGTGACATCGAGAGTCTCCCGTTCCTGGAAGCGATTCGCCAGTTCACGTTGACGGTTGGCCACCATCATGCCATCAATATTCATGTCACGCTTGTCCCCTACATCCGCTCTGCGGGGGAATTGAAAACGAAACCGACCCAGCACAGTGTCAAAACGCTGCTCGAAATCGGGCTTCAACCCGACATACTGATCTGCCGCTCCGAAAAGCACCTCACGAGGGAACTGCGGGACAAAATTGCGCTGTTCTGCAACGTCGAGACCCGTTCCGTGGTGGAGGGCCGCGACGTTGCGTCGATCTACGAGGTGCCCCTGGTTTTTGAAAAGGAACGGCTCGCCCAAATCGTCATTGAGAAACTAAACCTGAAGCGGAAAAAACCGGACCTGAAACGCTGGACGAATTTTGTCGAACGGGTCAAGCATCCGAAAGGCCGGGTGAAGATCGCCGTCTGCGGAAAGTACACGGACCTCCTGGATGCCTACAAGAGCATCAACGAGTCATTCGTTCATGCCGGTGCGGAGAATGATGTGGCGGTCGATATTGAATGGATCAAGGCGGAAGATATCCAACATCATGGAGCAGCCCGGTACCTGAAGGATAAAGCCGGACTGTTGATTCCGGGCGGCTTTGGAGAACGGGGAGTCGAGGGAAAGATCCTCGCGATTCAGTATGTCCGTGAGCAAAACATCCCCTTCCTCGGTATTTGCCTGGGCCTGCAGTGCGCGGTGATTGAGTTCGCCCGCAACGTCTGTGGACTGGCCGGCGCAAACAGCACCGAGTTCAAGAAAACAAAAAACAACGTGATCGATCTCATGGTAGATCAAAAAAACGTGAAGAACATGGGAGGGACCATGCGGCTCGGCGCCTATCCCTGCGTGCTGACGAAAGGGTCCGTGGCTCACGCCGCATACAGGAAGGAACTGATTTTCGAACGCCATCGCCATCGGTTCGAGGTCAACAACAAATTCCGCGGAAGGCTTGAATCGAAGGGGATGGTCTTGAGCGGGGTTTCGCCCGACAACCGGCTGGTGGAAATTATTGAGTTGCCGAGCCATCGATGGTTTGTGGCGGGACAGTTTCACCCCGAATTGAAATCCCGGGCCATTAACCCGCACCCGCTGTTTCGGGATTTTGTCAAAGCGGCGAAAGAACTGACCGGGGAATCATCCGATTGACCAATTCCCGGCAGGCACAGCCATGAGCCATCGTATCTTTACAAAGTGCTCTGGTCCCGTTGTTCCGTTGAGGGCGTATTCGCTCGAAGTCCTCCTTGCGTGCGTCGTCGCCGCGGCAGTTCTGACAGGTTGCAGCGCCGCCGGCAGGCTTGAATCAACCTACGGAAACAAGTACCATTATTTCTACTCCATGGTGAGTCCTGTTCGGAACGACACTCTCTCCTTTCGGGATGAACGGCTCAGCATCCGGTTCCGGTTCGATGATGCCGCGGTCGGTGTGCAGATTCAAAACATTTCTCCGGTCGACCTCCACGTCCGGTGGACAGGCGCTACGATCGGAATTGGCGGGCGAACCAGCGGCGCCCGAATCCGTAACGACCATCAGGATACAACCTCTGCACCAGAGTCCAGTCCTTCGATCCCTCCCCAGGGATTTTCCCGCGAAGCTCTGACGCGCGTGAACAATATGTATTTCGAGGGGAATCGCTGGCGTGAACTGGACCTGCTCCCCACCACGGACTTCAATTCCCCCTTGCGGCGTGATTCGATTTTGAACCTGGTGAAGAGCGTCGTGGATATTGTGCTGCCGATGGAGTTTGGCCGGGAGAAGAAATTGTATCGGTTTACCTTCGCAGTCGATTCTGTCAGAAGAATTCCCTGGTCCCTCGAGCCCTTG
The DNA here is from genome assembly GCA_002454845.1 of Ignavibacteria bacterium UBA6688. Taxonomy (GTDB): domain Bacteria; phylum Bacteroidota; class Ignavibacteria; order UBA10030; family UBA10030; genus UBA6688. The sequence continues at coordinate 5,840 of DKJQ01000402.1, read as the reverse complement.
CCGGACAGGCTTCCCCGGGCGCCGGGTGCGCCGCGGATGGGTCCGACCTCCAACGACCAGATCACCGCCGCCATTCTCGTGGCGGGATTCCTTGGATTCTCCGCTTACATGCTCACGGCCCAAAAGTATCCCCCGGTCGAATGACCTATGCCGGTACACTGTTGGCACCGCTATTCCGAGAAGTCTGTCCAAGAAGGGGGTGGTTGACCGTGATCCAGGAGAATGGAGATAAAAAAAACCCCGCCTTGGGCGGGGTTTGTTCTTTACGACCTTTTGCCCGACCTCGGCCGGGTCCGGGATGGTTTCCTGGAAGGTTTTGGTCCGGCGGCGGACTCGGCCGACTCCAAACTCTTTGCAATGGCGGAGAGCTTACCCTGAAGCTCCGAGAGCTGGATCTTCAGTCCGTCTTCCGCATACTGGGATTGTTTCCTGATCTGGTTGAATGCGGCGTACATCATGACATTCGAGACGACCATCCCGCCGAGGAGGATGTAGATCCAGATCAACTTGTTGTTGATCTCATTTCGCACCAGGTCCGAGTTGTACACGAGAACCAGTTGCAGGCTGTCCACCTTCTTGGCAACATCGTTCACAACATACTCCTCCCCTTTCCTGACGGTATCTTTTTCCGTCGCGGCGGACCCTATGACATGATTACTGGGGGATTGCATGGCCGGCGTGCGCTGACCATACAAGTTCCCCGTCAGAATCAGCCCGGTGACCAGAATGGCGGAGGGAAGAAATCGTAATCGCATGTTTGTATGGGTCATGGTTACCTCAATGGTGGACAGGAATGGGCTTCCAAAATATCAACTACGGGTACGAAAGTCAACATAAGTTTTTCAACAACTGCTGCATTTGAATTTCACAATCGCATTGGGTATCTTCGCTCAGCCGTTCAACGTCCTATCAACCGTTCCCCTTTTCAAGAATCGAAGGTGGATTTATGATCAAAAACCTTGTAATCCTGTTCCTGGTAATTGCCCCCTTGACTCTTCATGGTCAACACAAGGTCGCAGATGTTGTGTTTACAAACGGCAAGATTTGGACCGTGAATCAAGAAACGCCAACCGCTGAGGCGGTTGCAGTCTCGGGTGGGAGGATCATTGCAGTAGGATCGAGTGGCGAGGTGAAGAAACACATTGGGTCTGGGACGCAAGTGATTGATTTACAAGGAAAGCGCATGCTCCCGGGATTGATCGACAACCACACTCATTTCATGAGCGGTGGATTTCAATTGCAGAGCGTTGATTTGCGCACTTCAAAGAATGAGGGTGAATTTGCACGGCTTATTAAGGAACGCGCGGACCGCTATCCCTCGCGTTGGATTACCGGCGGCGATTGGGATCATGACAACTGGCCCGGGTCCAACCTGCCGACAAAAGAGCTGATCGACAAGCATACACTGACAACCCCGGTGTTTGTCAACCGTTATGACGGGCATATGGCCCTGGCGAATTCGTATGTGCTCAAACTGGCCGGGATCACCGGACAAACTCCGGATCCCCCCGGTGGAACAATTGTGAAAGATCCGCGGACGGGAGAACCGACCGGAGTGTTGAAGGACGAGGCGATGGGACTGGTGTACCGGCATATCCCGGATGCCAGCGAGCAGGAAATGATAGAGGCGGCCCGACTCGCCCTGGCCGAAGCGCGGCGGTTTGGACTCACCAGTATTCAGGACATCTCATCGGGCGCGGATCTGCGAGTCTACCAGATTCTGAAAGCGAAGGGCGAATTGACGGCGCGGTTCTATTCCCGTCTTCCGTTGTACCAATGGCAAAATCTGGCAAATACGGGAGTAAAGGTCCCCTTTGGCGACGAGTGGATCCGGATCGGGTCGTTGAAGAGTTTTATGGACGGATCGCTTGGTTCCTCCACCGCCCTCTTTTTTGAGCCTTTTACTTCAGATCCCGGCACGCGAGGACTTGCGATGGATATCGTGAGCGACGGCAGGTTCGAAGAATGGGCGATAGGTGCCGATAAGGCGGGCTTGCAGCTTTCCATCCATGCAATCGGTGACAGCGCGAACAGCCTCCTCCTTGACGTCTTCGCAAAAGCGATCAAAGAAAACCCGGTGTGGGACCGCCGGTTCCGTATCGAACACGCCCAGCATATTCACCCGAAGGATTTCAAACGATTCGCGCAACTGGGCGTCATTGCCTCTGTACAACCCTATCACGCCATCGACGACGGCCGATGGGCGGAAAAACGCATCGGGTACGAACGCTGCAAAACCACGTATGCGTTTCGCACATTCCTGGACAGTGGTGTGAAAATGTGTTTTGGCAGCGATTGGACCGTTGCCCCGTTGAATCCACTTCTCGGCATCTATGCAGCCGTTACGCGTCGGACCATCGACGGTGCAACCCCGCAGGGATGGTTCCCCGAACAAAAGATCAGCGTCAAGGACGCGATCGAAGCCTATACGATCAATAATGCCTACGCGGCATTCGAAGAGAACGAGAAAGGGTCCATTACGGTAGGCAAACTGGCCGATTTCGTGGTGTTGGAAGAGGATATTTTGTCGATCGATCCGGTGAAGATAGAGAAGGTGGAAGTGGCGATGACGATCCTCGGTGGAAAAGTAGTGTACGATCGGTCGAGCCAGAAGTAGGTGGAAGGTCGTGATATTGTTGATCGAGGCTTGGAACGACGGAAGGCGGACCCGGTGGGTTCTTCATCAACACTTTCCTCGTTATCGTACCCTTGCTTCCGACCTAATCGGGGACGAATGGACCTCGTCGGTGGAATCGTGGCCTGGGAGGCGGCAAGACTCCCCCTGCAAACGTAAAGACCGGCTTATGCTCAAACCCATCCTCAAATTCGGCGTCCTGACTGGTCTTGCGATTGCTGCCGCAAAGCTGTTGGAGGTGTCCTATCTCACCGATCATCTCTCTATAAAGGCCTACATCTCAATCGTCGGCGTCGCGTTCCTTGCCCTGGGTGTCTATTTGGGACTGAAACACCGCCGGCAGAAGGTGTTGGTGACATATAAAGAGGTAGAAGCAATCCCGGGCGTGGGGACTCCCGCTCTTCATGATGACCTTCTCACCGGGAGAGAGTTGGAAGTCCTTCGCCATATCGGTCAGGGACGTTCCAACCAGGAGATCGCCGATACGCTGTTTGTTTCCCTCAATACCATCAAAACCCACACGAACAATATTTACGGCAAGCTTGGTGTCAGAAGGCGCACCCAGGCGCTTGAGAAGGCCCGCCAGTTGAAACTCCTTTGATTGAGAGCCTTGTCTCTTCTTGGCCGGAATTGCCGGAAAATGTTCCCCCGGGGGCCCGGAAATCCTTCTCCTCTCTGTCATACTTTGGCATGATTCACTCCCCGAGAAGTCCAAATTCATACTTTTGGGTGATGTCAAACGGGCTTTCTCACCGTATTTTTGCACTGTCAACATCTCTTCCATCATAATAAAGGTGCTTGTATGACCCCCTTCTACCGGTCACTTCTTTCGTATGGACTCGCCAGCGGTATGGTGATGAGCCTCTACGCCACCCTGGAGTTCGCAGTCGGGCTCCATGGTCGCTATTTAAGCATAGGTCAATATGCCGGTTATCTGCGATATGTTATTTTGTTCCTTGGAGTGTTCCTTGGCGTGAAGAACGTCAGAGATCAACAGTTGGGGGGCGCGATCAGTTATGGGAAGATCTTGCAAACCGGACTCGTCATCTCCCTCGTGGCCGGGGTCATCGTGACGATATACGAGATCGTGTACCTCGAGTATATTAATCCTGGATTTATGAACGACTACGTTCAGTTTGTCATCGCAGGGATGAGGGAGTCCGGCGCCACCGAGGCCGCCATCGAGGCGTTGCGCGAGCAGGCAAAATCGTGGAGTACTCTTCAGGCGCAGGTTGTTTTTTATCTTGGCGAGACATTTGTGCTGGGCCTGCTCTTTTCTCTGGTCCTCGGCGGCATTATGAAGAAACAACCTCATGTCCGGGTATCAGCGGCGTGATGAGCGGATCCCGATAACAGCTGTTCCCTGGAGAAAGGGGCAGCACATAATTTCATCGAATCAAAACAAGGAAAGGATTATGAAGCCAGAGATCAAGTATGGTATCATTGCGAGCGTTGGCGTCTGTCTTTTTGTTCTCCTGGAATATGCGCTCGGATTCCACACCACCCGGCTGGAGATCGGAGAGTATAGCGGTTACCTTTCAACGATCATCCCCGTGGTGGTCTTCTATCTTGCTCTCAAGGAATTGCGTGATACGCGGTACGGAGGGAGCTTGACCATCGGGCAGGGATTGAAAGCAGGGGGCATGATGTCTCTCCTGAGCGCCGTTGTCATCACGGTTTTCTTCCAGGTGTACAACAAACTCATCAATCCGGGCTGGATGGAAACGGCGATGGAGTGGCAGCGCAACAAACTCCAGCAGGCAGGAAAAGGCGAGGCGGAGATCGCTGCAAAGATGGAGGGATATCAGATGATGATGAGCGACACCTTTCAAATCGTCTTCCAGTTCCTGAGCACGCTGATCCTTGGAACCCTGATCGCATTGATTCTCACCCTCGTGCTCCGACGCGGCCGCACGGTTCAGCAAGTGAAGGAAGGAAAGTAATGAACGTGACAGAACCGGTCGTTCTCGAGGGACACTCCGGCCACGTGATGTGCGTCCTGTTTTCGCCCGACAGCAAGAACCTTCTCTCCGCAGGCTTCAGCGGTGAACTCTTCCTCTGGAGCGTCGGAGGGTGGAAGAACATCCGGGCGTTCAAAGGCCACACGAACAGCGTGAACGCCCTTTCGTTCTCCACCGACGGGAGGACGCTTGCCTCGGTTTCAACGGATACCACGCTCAAACTTTGGTCCTATCCCTCCGGCGAGCTACTGACAAGCATCGCGGCTGATAAGAAACCGGTCATGTCGGTCCGGTTCTCCCCCAAGGGGGATTCGCTTGCCACCGCATCGTACGGTCCCATCATCCGTCTCTGGTCGCTCCCCTTATGCGAAGAGATAGTCGCGATGAAAGGGTATCCGAAAAACAACGGGCCCGTTGCCTTTTCGCCGGATGGGAAGCTGCTGTTCTCCGGTGGGATGGGAAACTCGGTCTTCGTCTGGTCGACCGCTTCCGGAGAAAAAGTCGATGAACTCTCCGGGCACAAGACTGCCGTGATGGCGGTGATGCTTTTAGGGGATAACCGGCATTTTGTGACTGCTGATTATCACGGGATGGTGATTGTCAGGAGCGTGAAGGACCGAAAGGTCGTCCGAACGATTCAAACACAAGGGAAGGGGATGATGGGGATTGCCCTCTCTCCCGAAGGGAAGGTCCTCGCGCTCACCAAGCCGAACGGCGTCGACCTGGTATCCTTTACCGACGGGTCGTTCATCGGGAGCCTGCCCGTGAAAGCGCAGGGAGTCTATTCGGTGAAGTTCTCTCCGGACGGGAAATGGCTTGCAGCCGCGGCGGCGGATAAACGGGTGCGTGCGTGGGAGATGAAGAAGTTGAAGATTGCCTGATCCCTTCATCCATTCGGGGAAGAAGACAAAGGGGGGAACGTGAGGCGGTCCCGTCTGTCCGACATGCCTTCGCAAGGTTCAGGAAAAAATCCTATATTCACGCAACCACCTGAGTGAATGCGTGAACCGAACTTCACCCCCGAAACAATCTTCTGCCCGCACGGAATCGCCGTTGCAGTACGTCAAAGGGATCGGTCCGAAACGCGCGTCCGTCCTTCCCGAATTCGGCATTCACACCATTCGGGACCTTCTCACCTATTTTCCGTTTGACTACCTCGATCGGAGCCGCATCCTCCCGATCGGCGACCTGAAGAAACACCTCAACACCGACAAGCCTGTCACGGTCATTGGTGAAGTGTTCCG
>DKJQ01000182.1 GCA_002454845.1 Ignavibacteria bacterium UBA6688 | reverse complement strand
AGTGTCGAGCGTTCTTTCACTCACGGTGGCTGCTGACAGGGCTTTCTTGACATTCCTTCCTGTATTTGATATATTGGTAACATATAAGGACTTAGAGGGGTGAATGCTATGGAAACATTCGGCACAAAGCGAAGCAAACAACGGGAAAGAATCTTTCAGGTTCTTAAACGAATAACTTCCCATCCGACCGCGGAGTGGGTGCATGAACGGGTCCGGGAACATATCCCGCGAATTTCGCTCGGCACGGTCTATCGCAACCTCCATATTCTCAAGGAGCAGGGAAAGATCCGCGAACTTGACTTCGGTGAAGGCCTCCGCCGCTATGACGCCATGGTTGAACAACACTATCATTTCGTCTGCGAACAATGCGGCGCAGTGAAGGACCTTGATGTTCCTCCCCAGCAAGACCTCAATATCCGCGTTCAGCCGGCGGTAGGGGGGCAGATCAGAACTCATCGGCTCGATTTCTACGGCGTCTGCACCGACTGTCTGACCAGGGAATAAGTCAGGTCGTTTCTTTCGAGCGACCAATGTTTTCAACTCAGCACCGCGGGGAACTCAAGCATGCCTTTGCAGGTAGGCGAGAAAGCTCCGGCTTTCAAGCTGCATGACACTGAGAAAAAAGTGCGCTCTCTGGAGGAGTTCCTGGGAAAAAAAACAGTCCTCGCGTTCTTTCCCGGAGCATTTACGAGTGTCTGCGAAAAAGAACTTTGCACCTTCCGGGACTCCATGGCCCGCTTCGATGAACTGAATGCCCAGGTCGTTTCCATTTGTGTTGACGCTCCGGCCTCCAACAAAGCATTCGCCATTAAGAACAACCTGCGATTCCCGGTTTTAAGCGATTACGCACGGAACGCCGTCAAGGCATACGATATCGTGCACGTTGGATTCGGAGGTCTCGAGGGATATGTCGCCGCGAAGCGATCGGTATTCGTTCTTGACCGGGAGGGGAAGATTGCATATGCCTGGATTGCAGAATCTTCCGGGACAGAGCCGAACTATGAAGAGATTACGAAGGTCCTGGCGTTGGTCAATTAATCCCTGAGGATAGTCTGCGCACCATCCACGTTTCCCTCTGTGTTCCGTTCCGATCCAGCCTCTGATGGCGAGTTCTTTCTTCCTTACTGCCCAGTTTCTTTCCCTTTGCCTCTGGGTCGGGACCTCCTTTGCTCTGGTTGTTCTTGTTGCGCCGATTGTCCTGAAACAGGTGTCATCGGAACGTTCCGCCGGGATGTTGATGTCCGACATCCTTCTGCGCTACTCCGGGATATTTATTGCCAACGCATTATTCCTGATCGTCACTTTCCTCTTCCAATCCATGGTTCTCTCCCCATTCATGGGAATGAAGTTGCGACTTGCGACCGCCCTTGTCAGTTTGGCCCTTTTCGTCGCTCTCTATGATAAGTATGTCCTTGCAAGAAAGATTCATATCCTGCGGGAGAAAATGGCGGAGATCCGTTCGGAAGAATTCGTCAATCATGATGATCGCCGGGAATTTTCAAGGCTCCGCCGGCATTCCATGCTGTTGTTCATGCTCAATTTTGTGCTGGGAATCGCCGTCATCGTTGTCCTTATTTTCAACATCTGAAGGATTTCTCTCTTGCTCACCGCAGGCGATAGGGCCCCTGATTTCAAGCTTCCCTCCGGTTCGGGAAAGACGGTTCAACTCCGGGAATTCAGGGGAAAGAAAGTGGTGTTATTTTTCTATCCAAAGGATGATACACCCACCTGCACGAAGGAGGTTTGCTCGTTCCAGGACAATCTGGGGGTCATTCTGAACAAAGGGGCTGCGGTGTTGGGCGTCAGTCCGGATTCCCCGGGCAAACATGCCAGATTCTCGGAAAAGTATAACCTTCGGTATCCTCTTCTCAGCGATGAACGGAAGGAGGTTCTGAAGGCTTATGGGGCCTGGAAACAGAAAGTTCTGTTCGGTCACAAGTATAAAGGGGTTGAACGAACCACCGTCATCGTGAATGAATCCGGTCTGGTGACGCACATCTTCAGGAAAGTTCGCGTGAAGAAACACCTCGAGGATGTGCTGGCCGCCCTCTCATGAGCCGGTGATCCGGCGGAAGTCATAGCAAGCGAGCAAAGGAAAGAGTGCATCATGGTCTACGTGACAAGACGGTCGACATTCAGCGCTTCCCATCGATTGTACAATCCGGCGTTTTCCGATCAGCAAAACGAAGCGTTATTCGACAAGTGCGCGAACCCGAGGGGGCACGGTCATAACTACGTTTTGGAAGTGACCGTCGGAGGGGAGCCACGCGAGGAGACGGGGTATGTGATCGACCTGAAGAAATTGAAGGAAATCATCAAGTGCGAAGTTCTTGACAAGGTAGACCATAAGCACTTGAACCATGACGTTGAGTTCATGCGAGGAATCATCCCCACCGCTGAGAACATCGCGAAGGTGCTCTGGAATATCCTCGAGTCGAAGATTACCGAGGGAAGGCTTTACTCCGTCCGGCTGCACGAAACGGAGAATAACATCGTTGAATACCGGGGTGCATCATGAAGCAATCCGCCGCTTTGAAGCGTATGCAGTCGTTGGTCCATGATTTGCTTGGTGAACTGGGGGAAGACCCGACGAGGGAAGGGTTGCGCCGCACGCCCGCCCGTGTCGCGAGCATGTATGAATTCCTGACAAAAGGTTACAAAGAGGATATCGCTTCCGTTGTGAACCGGGCGGTCTTCAAGGAAAAGTATAGCGAGATGGTTATCGTAAAGGATATCGACTTTTACAGCCTGTGCGAGCACCACCTCGTTCCTTTTTTCGGAAAGTGTCACATTGCCTACATCCCCAACGGAAAAATTATCGGGTTAAGCAAACTGCCCCGCATCGTGGAAGTCTTTGCCCGGCGGTTGCAGGTCCAGGAGCGGCTCACCAAGCAGATTGCCGAGGCGATCTACAAGACTCTCGATCCGCAAGGAGTTGGTGTTGTCGTTGAAGCCCGGCATTTGTGCATGATGATGCGCGGAGTGGAGAAACAGAATTCCGTCGCAACCACGAGCGCGATGTTTGGAACATTCCGCAACGACGAGAAAACCCGCATGGAGTTCCTCACCCTCATTCGTCATCGGCTGGAACAATGATCGGAACGCGTTCTCCCCGCATCGTTTGGATTACCGGTGCCTCCTCCGGCATCGGAAAGGCTCTCGTGGAGCTGTTTGTGACCGAGGGAGAGATCGTTGTTGCCAGTGCACGCAGCAGGGGAAGCCTGAATTCTTTGCAACGATCGTTGGCGGGCGCACCGGGGGAGTATTTTCCTCTTGTGTGTGATGTTCGGACCGAACGGTCCGTGCGATCCGCTGCGCAACGTATTACGGCGCGATTCAAACGCGTGGATGTGTTGCTGAATAATGCCGGAGTGACTGTTTTCAAGGACTTCGCGCAAACATCGGTACAAGAGTTTGACCATGTCATCGGGACCAACTTGCGGGGCGCGTTCCTGGCCACAAAATGCGTTCTCCCCGGGATGCTCAGGAGAAAGAGCGGGATGATTGTGAATATCCAGTCCTTTGCGGCCAAGACCATCTACACGGGTTCATCCGTTTATTCGGCTTCCAAATCCGGAGGCGTGGCCTTGATGGATTGTCTGAGGGCCGAGGTGCGAAGCAAAGGTATCAAGGTGCTCAACGTGTATCCCGGCGCAACGTTGACGCCCATGTGGAGCTCCGCTCAACAAAAAACGTACGCAAAGGTTATGATGGCGCCGGCGGAAGTTGCTCGGAAGATCTACGAAGCAACGCGCCTCTCTGAATCGATGATGATCGAGGAACTTGTCCTTCGTCCGCAGATTGGAGACCTGAAAGTATGAATCTTGCGGGAGCAATTGCTCTTATCACGGGAGCCGGTCGAGGCATTGGAAGAACCCTGGCGTTGACCCTTGCCCGGAACGGAACGGAAGTCGTTCTTACGGCCAGGACGAAGTCGGAATTGGACCTTGTGAGAAATGAGATAACGTCAGAAGGAGGGAAGGCCCAAACACTTGAAGGAGATTTGACGAACGATCGGGATATCGAGCGAATGTTCCGTCACATCCGGGAAACCTTCGGGCGCCTCGATATTCTGGTGAATAATGCGGGGATAGGACGATTCGCACCCATCAAGGACCTGGCGGTCCATGAGTTCGATGCGATGTGGAACCTGAACATGCGGGCGCTCTTCCTCTGCACGCAACAGGCTCTCCCGTTGATGATCCCTCAACGGCGGGGAGCGATCGTCAATATCTCCTCGCTTGCCGGAAAAAATGCTTTTGTCGGCGGTGGGGGATATTCCGCGACGAAATGGGCTTTGCTGGGGTTTTCAAAAACCCTCATGCTGGAAGTACGTGAACATAATATACGCGTGGTCACCATTTGTCCCGGTTCCGTCGATACGACTTTTTCCCCGGCCGCGAATGACCCCACCCGATCGGAGAAGATCATCCACCCTCAGGATATCGCCGACACGCTCATCACGGTATTAACATTGCCGGATCGAACGATGGTCAGCGAAATCGATATCAGGCCGACCAACCCCAAATAACTTGCTACCGACGTTGTTCCCCGTTTAAAAAAAACGCCGTCGAGGATTCGACGGCGCTGTGAAGGAGAACGGTTTGTTTCTTACCGTTCAAACGGGTCGAACTCCTTGAAGCGCTCCATCCGCTCTTTGATGCGCTCCCGAATTTCCGGGCCCGGGAGGCGTTTGCGCATCTCCCCTATGCGCCGGGTGCGAAGCGCCTGACCGATCCGATCGCGGACTTTGCTCCGTTGTTCCGGAGTGAGGATTTTTCTGAAGGAGAACAATTGGCCGATGCGGGCGAGGCTAGCTTTTGTACGAAGTTCGGAAACCTCTTTCACTTTTTTCTCAATTGCCGATTGATCCGGCGAGGGGGCCCGGAACAGTTGTCGCAGTTCCAGCCTGGCGGTTGCGATTGCTGCGCGCTGCGCAATGAACTGCTTCTGCGCCTGGAAACGAATGCTGAGCATTTCTTTCTTCTGTTCATCCGTCAGTTGAAGCTCTTTCAGGAATTCGGCCCGACCTTCCGTCATTCGGGGCCTTTGTACACGTCCCGACCCCTGGGCCCAGGCTGACGCTGACAAGAGTGTCAGGAGCAGAAACATGATGCCGCTTGTACGTATTGTCATGAGAACCTCCAACGTTGGTAATGGATGGAATCAACCGTTAGATGGAGGAGGGTGTGAAAGGTTTAATGATACATCCGACGCTCCAGGATTGAAGGAGAGTTCCGTCAAGGGTAGAGAAAATGAAGAGAATCAACCACGGAAACCTCCCATTCCGCCGGGCAGTGTCTCAGTTTCCATGGTTGAGGAATTTCACATCTGCCCGCCGCACGCAAAGCTGTGCTTGTGGCAGGCTGGGAGTTCCACATGGAAGAAGGCAAGAGAGTTCCACAGAGAAAAACCGTTTTCCGCGGAGCTCCGTGCCTCAGTGCAATGCCTTTTCTGCGAAAATGCCCCACCACGCTCCGGCAGGTAGTGTCCTGTTTTCAAAA
>DKJQ01000210.1 GCA_002454845.1 Ignavibacteria bacterium UBA6688 | reverse complement strand
GGCGCGACGGGTGAAAAAGGCACCAATCCTTGTCGTCGAAGTGCTGAAGGATGGCACATAACTTGTCGTTCACTATTCCAGATGTTGTTAGAAAAACATCGATCTACTGGTGGAACCGTGATCATGTCGACCCCCCCCCTTCTTCCGAGGGGAGATGGCGCGGGTGGAAGCGGGACCGAAAGTTCCCATCCTTCCCCAAATCAGAGGCAGGGATGGCTGAAAACCAGGCTCTCACAAAACAATTCGAAAAGACCTCATGGAACACCCCGCTCATGTCTTTTCGTCTTCGTTCGGTTTCGTCATGGTCGGTTCTTCCCGGAAGGAAGATTGCGTCTTGGCTAAAGGAGAACGAACATGAAAACCATAACAGCTTGGGTGTTGGTCTCGGCCCTCGGAGTCTCAGCTTGCCACGAGCAGCCGGTTGTCCCCGCTATCCCGGCGGGAGTGCCCCCGAAAATCCTTACCCTCAACCTTGAAGTGAAAAATGCGGGGGTTGTGGGGATTGGCGAAGGAGCGCGGCTGACGGGCACGGTTGCGTATTGCCTCACGTGCATGGTCGATGTCGATCACTACGAAGAAGGGGTTGCCACCTACCGGCTCACCCTGGACAATGATCTTGCGCTGGAAACAGAATCCGGCCCGCCGATCTGGACCGGTTCATGGCGTGTGGACTGTGAATGCTGCGACTACATCCAAATCAAAAAAGGGGAGCTGCGGAAGGTACGGAAAGCCTACCCTCTGCACGGTATCAGCCAGAATGCCAGCCTCTTCGTTGAATACGACGCAAGGGAGACCGGTCTGACAGGTTCGCGTGCGTGGATTGCATGGCAGGATTGACGCGGGGGGTGTCGAGAGTTCCGAACTTCCTCGGATCGAGTGTCGGCAGGGATTGGACTAGCGCTCTCCATCGAACCTTTTTTCCCCAACATCGCTCTTTGCCCATTCATGATTTTTCCGGAAATTCCTTCCCTCCGCCGTTCACGTTCAATAAGAGGATCCACCATGAAATCTGCAATTCTCTCTTTTTGTATCCTCACATTCTTGTTTGTTACGCCCCTTTCCGCCCGGCAGGACACGACTCTCTACGGTTCATGGGAGTTGGTTCCTCAGAAGAGCACCGACATCGGTCATTTTAGAATCCTCAGGATCGATATCAGGCCCGTGGGAGATCGCGTAGCGATCTCGCAGACCTGGGTTTCCCGCGTAAGCGTGAAGGATTCCCTCCTCCTGACCCCCGGCGGGAAGCCGGTGACGGTTCCGGTCAACGGATGGGTCTTTCCGCATAATGTTTTTATGGGATTGCGGATGGTGGAGGGGGAACAACGGACGGTTTCCGCACGGTGGGAACGCAAGGACACGGATCTGAGGGTGGAGGATCGGTTCAAGGTACAGGGGTCGCAGGGGGAAATTCCGCAGTCTGTCGTGCATCGCTACGCGCTCTCGCCGGAGAGGGAAGTTCTTTTGTACACAGTCGAGCGAGTAACGCGCACGACGGGACCCGAGATCCAGTACGTTCTCAAAAGAGCCGGGACGCGCGACGCGTTCGTTCTGCATATGGAAGATAATTGGGAGATTGAAGGAAAACTGCCGGTCAATGCCATGCTGATCAGCCTCCAGGGACTTGCCAACAAGAGCGGGCCGAATGTCTACGCTCTTTATCAGAAGGACTGGCCTTTTACGTATGTCACGTCGGTCTTCGATTTCTATAAGGATCGCCGCTACTACACCTTTAGGGAATTGAAAACTCCGCGTGATGCCGTTCGGGTGCTCAAGAAGTATGCGAAGGGGTATGTGGTGTGGGATAAAACGGTCCGCACGTCACTCATTGTGGCGTTTACGGTTGCCGGACTCGAGGAAGCTGTGGTGGTGAGCGAAGATCAAATTCCTTTGATGAAAGAGGCGGGGTTGAATGTGGTGGAGGATTTCCGCGGGAAGTTTACCGGAAAAAACGACGCTCAGATCTACTCGTGGGCTTATGAACAATACTGGAATCGGTGCAGCAAGGAATTCATCATCTGGCTCGGCGGCGAGCATGGGAACGTGATGCGGCCGGCGGTCGCTGATTGGGGAATCAAGAAGCAGGTCTTCTTCAACGACCTCTCGACCCGCCCCTCGGCAAAGGAGGAATATGCCCTCGCGGATCGACTTCTCTCGGAAATGAAGCCGATGTCGATGGTGATGGGATGGCATTCGTACGCGAAAGACCTCGAAGAGGAGCACCTGACGCTTACCTCGAAGTATGGTCACCGGGTCGAGGGGCTTCACACGCTCCCCAATCTCAGCTTCAGCTCCCAGATTCCGGTCTCACCCGGTTTTCAATTCAAGAACAACCATCATGTCAAGCCGGGTGAAACGATCGTTCCAAAAAAGAAAGTCTATATTACCTGCATCCAAACGGACGGCATCGGACTCGGAGCCTGGCTGGAGCCGGGTCGCGGGGAAATTCCCTACGCGTGGGAGGTATTGATGAACTACGTTTGGATGGCTCCCGGTATGGCAGAATACTTTTACACGATGGCAACCCGCAACGATTATTTCATCGGGTGCCTCTCCGGTCCGGGTTACCTCTACCCGAAGGCGGTCCCGCCGAAGTACCTGCCCAAACTGATCGCTCTCGCGCGGGAACAGATGAAGATCCTCGACCTCAAGGTTTTTGAAACCATGGATTGGTCCGAAGGGTCTGAGGTGGAAGGGAACACCGACCTGACGAAGAGCGTGATGGATGAGTACTACAAGGGGATGCCGGAAGCGATCGGATTTGTGAACGGGTACGGGCCGGGGCATACCTTCGCTGTCCGGGATGGACGCCCCTGGGTTTCGTACGATTACTACCTTTCCCCCGGACGGCCGGAGGCGGAGGCCGTGGCCGATTTGCGGGAGCTCGCGACCGTGAATGCACAACGACCCTACTTCCTCCTGATGCACGTACGGGAGTGGAGCAACATCAAGCGTGTGAAGGGAATCCTCGATAAGCTGGGGCCGGAATTTGAAGTGGTGCCGCTCGATGTGTTCCTGACGATGGCCGGGAAAGAGCCGACATTCAAGGAGCGGTTCATCGAACGATAATGTGAGATGGGCTCTGGTGAGCTTTGCCTTCTAACGAGCGTTGCCATTTGGATGGGAAATGCCTCCGAAACTCCTGCTTCGGGGCGTTTCACTAAAAAATAAATCTATTCCAGACCGCAGGCTCTTGAACACGAAGCAATTATTTCTTAAGGAGGATGCAACCCATTCTCAGGAGAATAGCAAAGCACATGGCAAAATCAAACGATATCATAATGACGCCTCCACGGAATCGCATGGTGGGAGCCATGCCGAAAATCGGCATCCGTCCTGTGATCGACGGGCGGCTCGGCGGCGTGCGTGAGTCTCTGGAAAAACAAACTATGCAGAT